>DNMS01000003.1:6298-9808 GCA_003488105.1 Rhodospirillaceae bacterium | reverse complement strand
CGTGGGCATGGATGGTCCTCCGTTGTCGGTTTTTTGATCGATTGCTTTTGTTGGCCATGCCCCCCGGCTGACATTGCAACTGAACAGGACCACCGCATCCGCGTCAAGGCGGCCGCGGCCAACCGGTCCCCCCGAATTGGCCCTGGGATGGAACCTTTCCCATTGCCATGATCCCTGCGCAGACCCGAATATGCGGGGAACGACAGGAGATTCGATAAACATGACGACGGATACGCTGGGACAGCGGCTTTTTACCTATGCGGTGATCACAGACACGCACCTGAATCAGGGCGAGGAGGAGTGCAACTCACCGTTCGAGGTCAACAAGCTGGCTAACGGCCGCATGCGCCACGTGATCCGCGACCTGAACGCGCGCGACGTCGATTTCGTCCTCCACCTGGGTGATCTGCTGCACCCCGTCCCCCACATTCCGCATCTCTATGAGCAGGCGGCGCAATGCTTCAAGGATCAGGTCAAGGACCTGCGCCACAAGCTCTACGTTATTCCCGGCAACCACGATGTCGGCGACAAGCCCGTGGACTGGTGCCCGGCGGGCATGGTGCGGCCCGAATTTCTGGACCTGTGGGATCAGCATTTCGGCCCCAATTACCAGGCCTTCGATCACGGCAAGATCCGCTTCATCCTGATCGACGCGCAGATCGTCAATTCGGGCCTGGCGGCGGAAGCCGAACAGAAAGCCTGGCTGGAGGCGGAACTGGCGGCGGCCGAGGCTGCCGGTCAGCGTGTCTTCCTCAACACCCACTACCCGCCTTACCTGACCTATCCGGACGAGGACGAGCACTACGACAACATCGGCGAGCCGGGCCGGTCGTGGCTGCTGGAACTTCTGGAAAAGCACAAGGTCGAGGCCATGTTCGCGGGCCATGTCCATAATTTCTGGTACCACCGCCACGGGGTCACGCAATGTTGGCTGCTGCCGTCCACGGCCTTCGTCCGCCAGGACTATTCAGAAATGTACCGCGCCGCCCCGCCGCCGGAATTCGAGGCCGGGCGCAACGATTGGAACAAGCTGGGCTATTTCATCGTCCATGTGCACGAGAACGGGCATCTGTGTGAAATTGTCCGCACCTACGGCACGGTGGTTGAACCGGGCGCCCCCGTGGCGGTCGTGCCCGACACCGTCGCACCCGTCCATCCGCGGCAAAGCCCGGTCATCCGGTTCGGCTTCGACATGCGCCAGAACTGGTTGGAAGTCATCGAGATTCCGCCCTCCGGCGGCCTGGATGAATTCGACCGCAAGCGCACGCGCAACGATTATGCCCTGATGGCGCTGATGGAAATGGGCGTGCGCCGCCTGCGCATTCCCGCCCGCGACCTGCTCGACCCCGGCCACCGGGCGCGGCTTGATGTGCTGTCGGACCTGGGCTTCCTGTTCACCCTGTTTTCCTTCGACGCGCCCGATGCGGAACTGGCGGCCGCCGTGAAGGGCGCCAAGGGCCTGATCGATATCTGGGAAGTCGCGCAGAATCTTTCGGACCTGCCCGATGTCGCCGCCGCAGCATTGCCGGTGGCGGAGGCCGCGGGCATTGACCTTTATCTTTCCAAACTGCGCTCCAAGGACGAGATGGAGCGGGGCGGCGAGAAGTACTTCCACATGATCAACCACGGCTTCACCCCGGACGAGGACGACCAGATCGCCCGTGCGGCGGCGATCCCGGGGGTCAAGGGCATCGTGTTTCGCGTCGCCGGGGAAACGCCGCCGGCGGACGCCGTCGCGGCGGCGGTCAAGGCGGCGTCCCCCCATGGGCTCAAGGTCTCCCTGCACATCCGCATGTCCATCGGCAGCCCGGGCACGGCACAGGCCGACGAGCCCTGGGTCGCGGCGCGCGTGGCCGAAGCCCTGGCGGCGGCCCATGCCAACGCCGATGCCCATGTCTATTGCGACACCTTCTCCGATGTCGACCGCGGCTATTTCGCGCGGCAAGGCGTGGTCGACCGGCTGTACAACCCGCGCCCGGCCTTCCATGTCCTGCGCCATCTGACCGGCGCCCTGGCGGCGGCGGGAGACGGCGCCTGGGCGGTCAAGGCCGGGAAGGGAACGGTCACCGGCGGTGACGCGGCGGGATCGGGCACGATCATCGATCTCGCGACCGGCGTTCTCCGACCCGGTGGGGCAGATGCCCTGGCCAAGGCCCAGGGACAAGCGGCCTGGATCGCCGGCAAATGACCAAAGGCGGTCTGCCGCTTTCCGGCGTGCGCGTGCTGGACGCCAGCCATGTCCTGGCTGGCCCCTTCGCGACCTATCAGCTTTGCCTTATGGGGGCGGACGCGATCCGGGTGGAGCGCATCGGCGGCGACGATTTCGTGCGCCGACATGGCGGCTCGGCGGACTTGCGCGCGCAAGGCATGGGCGGGTCCTTCGCGGCCCAGAACGCGGGCAAGGCCTGTATTCTCATGGACCTCAAGGCACCCGGCGGCCGCGACTTGTTCCTCAAGCTGGCGGCGACCTGCGACGTGGTCATGGAAAACTACCGCCCCGGCGTCATGGACCGCCTGGGCGTGGGCTATGACGACGTCCGGGCGGTGAAGCCCGACATCGTCTATTGCTCGCTCACCGGCTACGGCCCCGAGGGGCCGCTTTCCGGCGTGCCGGCCTATGACCACATCGTGCAGGGCATGTCCGGCTTGATGAGCATGACCGGCACGGAACAGTCGGGCCCGCAGCGGGTCGGTCTGCCGATCACTGATTACATCGCCGGGCTGACGGGGGCCTTGGCGGTTTCCGGCGCCTTGCATCAGTTGCGCCAGACCGGGCAGGGACAGCACCTTTACGTGCCCATGTTGTCTTCGGTCCTGGCCATGATGGGCTCCTTCGCCATCGACGTGCAGACCGACGGCCGCGAACGGGGCCTGATGGGCAACACGCCGTTCAGCGGCAGCCCCTTTGCCGGGCGCTTCGATACGGCCGAGGGCCATTTGGTCATCACGGCCAATACCTCGGCCCAGGCCGTGCGCATGGTCGCCGCCCTGGGCCTGGACGATCTGGCGTCGCTGGCCGGCAGCACCGCGCCCGATGCGCTCAACGACGCCGACCGCGCCCGGGTGGCGGCGGCGCTGGACCGCGTGTTCCGTACCCGGCCCGCGGTTGAATGGGAAACGATCCTGGCCGAGGCCGCCGTGCCGGCGGGCAAGGTGCGGGGGTTGGGTGAGATTTTGGATCACCCGCAGACGGCGGCGTCGGGCTGTCTCGACGATCTGCCCCTGCCGGGGCTCGATGCGCCGGTGAAGGTGCCGGGCCTGGGCTTTACCTCGGACGTCTGGTCGCGCCGCCCCCTGACGCAGCCCGAAGGCGAGGGCGAAAGTACGCGCCGGGTGCTGGCTACCCTGGGCCTTTCCGACAAGGAAATTGACGATCTTGCCCGGGCGGGGGCCGTCGCCGGGCCGGACCTGCCGCCCCGGAACACCTAATCCAGGAAATCCTTGCGGGCGCGCAGGATGGTCATCACCGCCCGGTCGCGCCAGGCGGCGCGGGCGTCCTTCCGGTCCAGC
>DNMS01000003.1:3008-6149 GCA_003488105.1 Rhodospirillaceae bacterium | reverse complement strand
CTCCTTCCGGTCCAGCGGCAGGGCGGCCCGCCGTTCCGCCGCGACCGTGGCGACCATGTCGTCCGTCCAAGGGTCGTTCTGGCCCCGCTCCGCGCCCAGCCGGGCATAGGACGGGCCCATGCGTTTGGCATGGGCCTCGATCCCGCCCTGGGCGTTGAGGTCGGCATTTTCGAACGGCCCGGTCACGGCCAGGCGGATGCCCATGCCGTCGCGCACGATGCGGTCGATGTCGCCTGCCGTGGTCACCCCGTCACGCACCAGGCAATAGGCCTCGCGCAGAAGCGCGCCCTGCAGGCGGTTGAACACGAAACCCTCGACCTCCTTGTTCACGGCGATCGGCGCCATGGCGGCGCGGGTCAGCAGGGCGTTACAGCGGGCGACCGCGTCGGCGGCGGTGAAGGGGGCGGGCACGACTTCGACCACGCGGATCAGGAACGGCGGGTTGCCCGGATGCAGCACCAGGCAGCGTTCGCGCCCCTGGACGTGGTCGAACAGGCGCGACGGTTCGATGAACGAGGTCGAACTGGCGATGGTGCAGTTCGCCGGGGCGGTCGCCGCCACCCGGGCCAGCAGATCGCGTTTCAACTCCAGATCCTCGGGTGCGTTTTCCTGCACGTGATCCGCACCCGCCAGGGCCGTTTCCAGGTCCGCCGCCGGGGTGATTTTGGCCATGATGGCGTCCACGTCGCCGTCGATCAGGCCGTACGCGGCGAGATCGACCAACCGTGCCCGCGCCATGTCCAGGGCGGTGGGCAAGCGCGATGCCTCGGCGTCGTAAAGCCGCACCGACATGCCGGCGCTTGCGAACACCACGGCCCAGGCGGTGCCGATGGTGCCGGCACCGATCAGGGCGATGGCGGGTGAGGTATCCGTGTTGGTCATGGCTGTCTTTCCTTTGGCCGCTACCTATGGCCGTGATGGGGGCAGTCCACTGCCGGGGAAACCGGGGCGCATGGAAAGTTGTTATCCGAGGTAACAAATACTCGTGTGCTTTCAGGTGACGGCCGACACC
The DNA here is from genome assembly GCA_003488105.1 of Rhodospirillaceae bacterium. The sequence goes on along the minus strand of DNMS01000003.1, from coordinate 5,137 downwards.
CGGGTTCCCTCAAGTGTCTTGGGCACGGTCGGTGACACGGCGGCGCGACCGTTCGATGTGGAACTGCATGGCGACCTGTGCGGCTTCCGGTTCCCGGCCTTGAATGGCTTCCAGGATCAGGGTGTGTTCGTTGAGAACCTGCAGAATGCGTTCGCGCGACCCCGTGCGCGTCAGGTTGAGCGACACGTTCATGAACCCGACAATGGAATTATGGATGGGGGCGAACACCTGGGCGAAGAATTCATTGCCGGTCGCGTCGGCGATCGCGGCGTGGAACGATAGATCGTTCTGCGGTGTGATATGGCCGGTCGAGACATCCTCGATCAGGCGCTGATGGGCGGCCTCGATCTTGGTCAACTGCGCGGAGGTTCGGCGCTCGGCGGCAAGCCGCGCCGCCGCCGCCTCAAGTGGCATCCGCACCTCGAGGCATCGCAGGAAGCGTGCCAGATCGGCGGACTTGGTGAATTCCTTGATGCGGTCCACCGGGCGGCGCATGACGAAGGTGCCGCTGCCCTGCCTGGCGCGCAGCAGACCGTCGGCACGCAGCCGCAACAGGGCGTCGCGGACGACCGGGCGGGACACCCCGAACATCTTGCAGATTTCCTTTTCCGGCGGCAGGCGATCGCCTTCGTTGAGCACGCCCGCCACGATCTGGTCGAGAATCTGACCGTACAACTGGTCGCTCAGCAACTGGCGGCGGCCGGGCACCAGGATCAGTCCGGCGCCCGGGTCCAGATCGGCCGCAATGTCGGATCCCTGCAACGATTGTGGTAACGTCTTCAACCACTTCTCCCGTTTTGCCGGGCGTGCGTTCTGGGACGCTCAGCGCTGGCATCTTGGCGGGTTCGTGGGGCCAAGTCAAAATTTGTCCTTTAAATTGACATGTTGTCGCCGGGACACTAACAATTTTGTCTGGTGCATTCTTTGGCCGATGCGCCCGATAAAAATACGTTACCCCAGGAAACATCCGGCCGAAGACGTCTTTGATCCTTTTGGGAGGACTCCAATGAAGAAGTTTGTGAAGGTTGTGTTGCTCGCGGCGCCGCTGGTGATGGCGGGCCATGTTTCGGCCAAGGCTGATGAATTCGTCCGCATCGTTTCCGGCCCGTCCGGCGGCAGCTGGTATCCGCTGGGCGCCAAGATGGCGGAAATCTTCGGCAAGATCGGCGGCCTGTCCGTGTCCAACGGTCCGGGCGGCGGCGTCAGCAACGTGCTTGACGTCAACAAGAAGGAAGCGGAACTGGGCTGGACCTACGGTCATACCGCGTTCGACGGCCTCAAGGGCAATGCCCCGGTGTTCAAGTCGAAAAACCCGAACATCCGCCACATCGCGACCCTGTATCCCGCCGGTGTGCAGACCGCCGTTCCGGCCAATTCCAAGATCATGTCCTATGCCGACCTGAAGGATAAGAACCTCAGCCCCGGCAAGCTGAAATGGTCCGGCTATGCCGCGGCGCAGCTGATCTTCGGCAAATACGGCTTCACCGTCGACGACGTGAAGAAGAACGGCGGCACGGTTCACCACGTCGGTTATTCCGATTCCGTCTCGCTGATGAAGGACGGTCACATTGACGCCTTCACGGCGGTGACCAGCGTGCCGCAGGCGTCGTTCCTCGATCTGGAATTCTCCCCGGGCATCCGCTTCATTGGCGTCGACGACAAGATCCTGGCCGACATCCTTTCGGAAAACCCGGGCTACATCAAAATCACCATGACCAAGGACCACTACAAGAGCATCGAAAAGCCGACCCCGATCCTGGGCGCGGTGACGATCATGGTGGCCAACAAGGACGTGTCGGAAGACACGGTCTACAAGATGACCAAGGCGTTGTGGGAACATCATGGCGACCTGGTTCAGGTCAAGAAGGTGTGGGAGTCCGTGAAGCTGGAAAACGCGCTTCTCGGCGCGGCGCTTCCGATCCATCCGGGCGCCAAGAAGTACTACGACGAAAAAGGCGTTAAGTAACGGCCCCTAGGGGATAGTGGATGTCATCGGCGCGGCGGACTGGTTTCCGCCGCGCCAGCATTCATCGTGCGGCGGGTTTGCCTGTCTTCGTTCTTGCCGCGTGGTTTTATCCCCTAAGGCCCGTGCTGATCCGGCACCCCCATGACAGATAAACAAACCGATT
>DNMS01000003.1:2178-2831 GCA_003488105.1 Rhodospirillaceae bacterium | reverse complement strand
GGATAAACAAACCGATTCGCCCGAAGCCCTGCACTACGACGAAGTGCGGGAATTCTCTGTTCTTGAACATGCGCTGATGCGCCGCGGCTACGATCTGGTGACCTGGGTCGCCCTGACTGTCGCGACCGTCGCCATCGCGCTGGCCCTGTTTCATCTTTACGTCGCCGTTTTCGGCACGCCGCAATCGCGGGCCTTCCGGTCAACGCATCTGACCGGAATGATGGTGCTGGCGGTGCTGTTGTTCCCGCTTGGCCGAAAATCCTGGCGCGACCGCCCGGCCACGCCCCTGCAATGGGGGATGTTCGGGATTGATGCGCTGCTGGTGTTCGCGGTCCTCGCGGTACAGGTCTACACGCTGTGGGATCTGGACGCGTTTTCCCAACGCGAGGGGGAATTGATCGAATCCGATCTATGGATGGGCTTTTTGCTGATCTTCCTGGTCATGGAAACGACGCGCCGCTCCGTCGGCCTACCCATGGTCATTGTGACCTCGTTCTTCGTCGTCCATTCGCTCTACGCGGATAAGTTCGGCGGCTTCCTGTACGGCCCGCCGACGTCGGTCACCAAATATATCGACATTCTGTTCATTCGCTCCGAAGGCATGTTCGGCATCCCGATATCGGTCGCCGCGACCTATATCGTGCTGTTCATCA
>DNMS01000003.1:875-2011 GCA_003488105.1 Rhodospirillaceae bacterium | reverse complement strand
TCTTCGGCGCGATCCTGATCCGCACGGGGGCGGGGCGCATGCTCATCGACCTTGCCATCGCGCTGACCGGCCACCGCCGCGGCGGACCGGCCAAGGCATCGGTGGTGGCGAGTGCCTTCCTCGGCACCGTGTCCGGGTCCGCCGTCGCCAACGTGGTGACAACCGGGTCGTTCACCATCCCCCTGATGCGCAAGCTCGGCTACCGGCCCAAGTTCGCCGCCGCGGTCGAGGCCTGTGCGTCGTCGGGCGGGCAGATCACGCCGCCGATCATGGGGGCTGCCGCCTTCATCATCGCCGAATTCATGCACGTCAGCTATCTCACGGTGATCATCGCCGCGATCATTCCGACGCTGCTGTATTTCGCGACCATCTATTTCATGGTCGATATCGAGGCCGAAAAGGACGGTATCAAACGCCTGGACAAGCGCACCCTGCCGCGTGCCATGAACGTGCTGAAACACGGCTGGCATCAGTTGCTGACCCTCGGTGTCCTGGTCGGTCTGTTGGCCTGGGGCTATTCACCCATGCTGTCGGCATTCTGGGCCATCGTGACCCTGATCGTCCTCAGCTTCCGCGACCCGCTTACCCGGATGAGCCCCGTTGACCTGCTGTCGGCGCTGGAATCCGGCGTGCGCGCGGCGATGCCGGTGACCGTTGCCTGCGCCTGCGCCGGGATCATCATCGGTTCCATCTTCGTGTCGGGCCTGGGCCTCAAGTTCACCAACGAAGTGATCAACATGGCCGACGGCAGTCTGTTTGTTCTGCTGGCGTTGACCGGTGTTGCGGCCATCATCCTCGGCATGGGGATGACGACCACCGCTGTCTACATCACCGTGGCGGCGCTGATCGTGCCGTCGCTAATTCATCTCAAGGTCGAACCCATGGCGGCGCATATGTTCGCCTTCTATTACGGCGTGGTGTCGACCATCACGCCGCCGGTGGCGCTGGCGTCCTTCGCGGCGGCGGCCATTGCCGGGTCCAGTCCCATGGGGACGGCCGTGGAATCGGCGCGCATCGGCATCGCCAAGTATCTGGTGCCGTTTGCGTTCGTCTATAACCCGGCCCTGCTGTTCGAAGGTCCGCTTTGGCTGACCTGCCTGTCGGCGGTATCCGCCTTCATCAGCCTGTGGGGACTG
>DNMS01000003.1:0-740 GCA_003488105.1 Rhodospirillaceae bacterium | reverse complement strand
GTGGGGACTGTCGGTGGTGCTTGAAGGCTGGTTCAAGGGCCCGGTCAACCCCGCCATGCGGGCGGTCATCGGGGTGCTGTCGATATTGGCCTTGCTGCCGCCGATGGAACCGCTGATCGATGGGGTATCCAGCTTCATTCTGCCCGTGGCGGGTGCGCTTGGCATCGTTGTGTTCGCGGTTACGCGCCGCCGCCTTACTCCGGAGACCGCATAATGAAGATATCCGATCTATTCATCGGCCGGCCCGTCTATTGGGTGCTTGCCGCCGCCATTATCGGGGTGCTGGCGTTCTTGGGCCTACGTCAGGAACACGTAAAGGACTTCGTGCCGTTCCAGTTCGCGGTCTTGGCGGTCGCCCTGATCGCCGTTGGCGCGGTCATGGTTCTTTACCGTCCTGGTGAACGGGTAACCCGCGATCCGCTCGATTTCGACGACGCGTCCTAAGGGCGGCACATCATGGCGACCATATTTGTCGAAGGCCCCGTGCATGCGCGGGGCATGGAACTTCTGTCCCTGCGCGATGGCCTGGATGTTCGGCTTGAACAGGGCCTGACTCCGGACAGCCTGGCGGATGCCATCAAGGACGCCGACGCTGTCATCATGCGTCTGACCCCTTTGACCGCCCAGGCCATCGCCGGGGCGACCAACCTCAAAGTCGTCTCGCGCCTGGGTGTCGGTTACGACCATATCGACGTGGCGGCGTTGAGCGGGCGGGGCATTCCGCTGGCCATCGTCGGCGA
>DNMS01000141.1:1101-3752 GCA_003488105.1 Rhodospirillaceae bacterium | reverse complement strand
TGGTGACCACCAAGAAACTGCATCTGAAATCCATTATTCACGAGCTTCTGTGGTTCCTCGCCGGTGATACCAACATCAAGTATCTGAAGGATCACGGGGTTTCGATCTGGGACGACTGGGCCGACGAAAACGGCGAGTTGGGTCCCGTTTACGGTCATCAATGGCGGTCCTGGCCGGCACCGGACGGCGGCGCCATCGACCAAATCGCCAATATCCTGAAATCGATCCGCGACAACCCCAATTCACGCCGCCATATCGTGTCGGCCTGGAACGTGGCCGAGGTCGATCACATGGCGCTGCCGCCGTGCCATTGCCTGTTCCAGTTCTATGTCGCCGACGGCAAGCTGTCCTGCCAGCTTTACCAGCGGTCCTGCGATATCTTTCTGGGGGTGCCCTTCAACATCGCGTCCTATGCGTTGCTGACCATGATGGTGGCCCAGGTCACGGGCCTGAAGCCGGGCGATTTCGTCCATACCTTGGGTGACGCGCATCTTTACGTGAACCATCTGGATCAGGCGGACGAGCAACTGACCCGCGATCCCCGGCCGCTGCCGACCATGTGGATCAACCCGGACGTCACGGACCTGTTTGCGTTCACGTTCGATGATTTCGAATTGCGGGGGTACGATCCGCACCCGCATATCAAGGCGCCGATCGCGGTTTGATCCGCGCCGCGTTCAGCCGCAAGGCCGGTCCGGCATCAGGCTGGCAAGGACCAGTTCCCACCGTGCGCTCGGCGAGGTCAGATCCTGGAATGTGGCGATGCGGTTGACGGTCACGCCGTCATCGGACAGCGGCAGGCGCAGGACGAATTCCGACGGGCGGTGGCGCCTGGGATAATCGATGGTGTACAGAAACACGGTCGGCAGGCGGCGCTGGATAACCGTTTGAAATTGCCGGGTGGCGATGCGCTGGATGTCCTTATTGGGGGACTGATCGACCGTTTTGCCGGTCATCTCGAACCCCTTCATGGACACATGATTGGTGCCCCAGAACCGATATAAGAAGTTCTGCCCGCCGTCGACGCGATCAACCACGGTTATGCCTGGTACGATGTGGCAGGGAAGATCGGTCAGCTTAAACTGCCGGGACCAGGCCGGCGCGAAGGCATCACCGCGTACCCTATCCCAGTAATCCAAGGCGGCGCGACCTTCTCCGAGGTCGACATCGGTAGCGTTCAGGACGTCATAACGAATATTCAAGGCACGGCTCCCCAGGGCTGGCTGGATGGCCTTGTCCTCGCCTCGATCATCAGAGCATGCTGCGGCTTAAATATTATTGTTCCGATGCATGATGCCCGGCGCCGCTTGGACAATCATAGCAAAGAAAGTGTTAACGGAGCCACTCAAGATAGGTGTGTTTGTAACATCTTTTTTCTGTGCATGATTGTATTCAGGGGCGGGCCGTTCTCCATTCGGCGGCTTCGTGCGCCCGTTGGGGGGTAGGCCCGACGCCGGTTTCCCGGTAAACAGAATGCGCCGTCATTCTTTGCTTGGAACCGATCCGCTCATGCCAAATACGCCGCGTTCTTCCCGCATCACGCTTGTCGTCGCCGTGGCGGAAAACCGCTGTATCGGGCGGGATGGGGACCTGCCCTGGCATATTTCCACGGACCTGAAACGGTTCAAGGCAGTGACCATGGGCCATCCCATGATCATGGGACGCAAGACGTTTCTGTCCATCGGCCGGGCCCTGCCGGGGCGCCCCAACATTGTCGTGACCCGCGACCGTGATTTCCACGCCGAGGGGGTGGAAATCACGCATTCCCTGGATGCCGCGTTTGATGCCGCCCGCGCCCACGCGACCGGCGAGGTGATGGTGATCGGGGGCGCCGAGATATTCGAACAGGCCCTGCCGCTGGCCGACCGGCTCGACATCTGTCAGGTCCACGCAGAGGTTCCCGGCGACACGTTCTTTCCGGAAATTGATCCAGCGCATTGGCGTGAAACCGCGCGGGCGTATCATGACTCGGAACAGCCGGGCGGCCCCGCCTTCAGCTTTGTGGCGTATGATCGGGTCGCGAAGGATTCCTAAAATGAATCACGGAGGACACGCCCATGCCCAAGATTTCCATGAAGCAGGACCTCAACGTCGCCGCTGATCAGGTGTGGAACCTGATCGGGCACTTCAATGCCCTTCCCGACTGGCACCCGGGGGTCGAATCCAGCGAATTGAAGAACGCGGGCCAGATGCGAAAGCTGTCATTGGCCGGGGGCGGCACGATCATCGAGAAGCTGGAAAAGGTCGACAACAAGACGCGCACCTATTCCTACACCATCGAAGACAGCCCGTTGCCGGTGAAGAACTACCGGGCCGAACTGACGGTGCATGACGACGACGACGGGTGTTCCGTCGAATGGTCATCCGAGTTCGAGGCCGCGGGCGTGCCGGAAAACGACGCCATGAAGGCGATCCAGGACGTCTATCAGGCCGGGTTCGACAACCTGAAGAAGATGTTCGGCCAATAAGCCAAGGCGCCTATTGGAAGACGATCTTCGGGCCGCTCTTGGCTTCCGCTCCCGTCGCCTTTTCGATGCGCGCCCAGACGTCGCGGGCAATTTCGCGGTATTTCAGTGCGTGTTCGCCCTCGGGCATGGACACCACGATGGGGTGGCCGCCGTCGGCGGTGGTGCGGATGTCGATGTGCAGTT
>DNMS01000141.1:353-956 GCA_003488105.1 Rhodospirillaceae bacterium | reverse complement strand
TGCAGCGGCACCTCGCCCAGGAAGTCGACGCCCAGGCGGTCGGCTTCCTTGCGCGCACCGCCGTGGCTGAAGATTTCCGACCGTTCGCCGCAGTGCGGGCAGGAAAAATAGCTCATGTTCTCGATGATGCCGAACACCGGCACATCGACCTTGCGGAACATGTTCAATCCCTTGCGGGCATCCAAAAGGGCAATGTCCTGCGGGGTGGAAACGATGACCGCCCCCGTCAGCGGCACCCGCTGCGCCATCGTCAACTGCGCGTCACCGGTGCCCGGCGGCATGTCGACCACCAGCACGTCCAGTTCACCCCAATTGACGTCGCGCATCATCTGTTCCAGCGCCGACTGCACCATCGGCCCGCGCCAGATCATCGGCGTTTCCTCGTCCACCAGGAAGCCCATGGACATGACCTTGATGCCGTAGTTTTCCATGGGGTCCAGGGTCTTGCCGTCGGCCGAGGCCGGCTGTCCGGTAATGCCCATCATGCGGGGCATCGAGGGCCCGTAGATGTCGGCATCCAGCAACCCCACGCGGCTCCCCAGCGCCCGCAGCGCCAGCGCCAGGTTCACCGCTGTGGTCGATTTGCCGACGCCACCCTTGCCG
>DNMS01000141.1:0-139 GCA_003488105.1 Rhodospirillaceae bacterium | reverse complement strand
GAACGCACGCCGGGCAGCATATCGGCGCCGGCCTGGGGGGCAGGTTGCCCATGGCCGTGCCCGCCGGGGCGTTGCTGGCCGGACTGAGGCGGCGGTGGGGCCGCGTTGGCGGCACCCTTTTTCTCGGCCGTCAGCACGG
>DNMS01000316.1:2821-20037 GCA_003488105.1 Rhodospirillaceae bacterium | reverse complement strand
GAAACGCGGACAGGAGAACAGGTCCATGGGAATTATCTCGAACACGCGGTTCCGACCCGGGAGCCCGCAGAATGATCGGTTTGCGCGACTATCGGTGGTCGTCGGCGACAGTCAGGATTTTTTCCTGCACCAGACGCGCCGCACCCTCGCCCAGCTTGGTGTGCGCGACATGCATCTGGCCCGCGACGGAGCCGAGGCGCTTGGCCTCGTGCGCACCCAGGAACCGCATCTGGCCATCATCGATTGGGACCTGAAAGCCATTCCCGGCGTTGAATTGACGGCCTTTCTGCGCCGCGCCGAAGGCAGCCCGGCCCCCAACCTGCCGATCATCATGACCATGGCCTCGGTCGACCGCATGAAGATTTCCCGCGCCATGAACGCCGGCGTAAACGAAATTCTGATCAAGCCGGTGACGGCGGATGCCCTGTTGCGCCGCATCGTCTCGGCCATCGCCGCCCAGCGCAAACCGCAGGTCGCCGCCGGCGCCTACATCGGCCCCGACCGCCGCCAAGCGAGCGAGCCGATCACCGAGGAACGGCGCGCCGGCACCTGAGCCGCCGCCGCCCACGGCATACGGAATCAAAAAGGCGCTCCCTGATCGGGGAGCGCCTTTTCATTTTGGCTGGGGTGCAAGGACTTGAACCTTGAATAACGGAGTCAGAGTCCGTCGTGTTACCAATTACACCACACCCCATTGGAAAGTCCGGCGGGCCGCCCCATATGCAAGGGCCAGATCGCGCCAAGGCGGTTATATACCGATTGGCTTTCGGGAACGCAACTGACGAGACACGGTTTTCGTCGTATATGCCAAAACCCTAATTACGATATAGAATTGGTGGACCCGGGGCCGCCGATCACTAGAATGGGCGGTCAAGCGGGAATAACCCGCAGTAAACCGTTGGAAGTCTTCATGGCCAAGTGGCCCCAAGCAAATTCGCCGCACCGGCATCGCCGCCGCAGCAAGGGCAGTGCGCCCTGCTTTGCGGCCATCGACTTGGGCACGCATAACTGCCGCATGCTGATCGCCGAGCCGTCCGACGACGGCCCCGTGGTGATCGACGGGTTTTCCCGCATCGTCCGCCTGGGCGAAGGCCTGGGGAAATCGGGCAACCTGTGCGAGGACGCCATCCAGCGGACCATTTCGGCGCTCCGCGTCTGTGCCGGCAAAATCCGGCGCCATAACGTCGTGCGGTCGCGTCATATCGCGACGGAAGCCTGCCGCCAGGCCGTCAACTGCAAGGACTTCTTTGAAAAGGTCGAGGCGGAAACCGGCATTCTGCTGGAAGCCATCCCGGCAGAGGAAGAGGCCACCCTGACCCTTGCGGGCTGCCTGCCGCTGCTGACCGGCGGCCATTCCAGGGCCCTGATGTTCGACATCGGCGGCGGATCGACGGAATTGAGCTGGATCGACCTGACGACCTGCGTGCCGCACCCGATCGGCATCCTGTCGCTGCCGATCGGCGTGGTGAACTTGATGGAAAAGAACGCGTCGCCCGACTGCACCGCCGACCGCTTTCAATGCCTGGTAATGGAGATTGATGCCCTGCTTGCCCCGTTCGACGCCGAATACGGGATTTCCGAAACCTTCGCCCGCGAAGGGGCCCTGATGCTGGGCACCTCGGGCACAGTGACAACCCTGGGCGCTATTCACTTAGGGTTGAGCCGCTACGACCGTTCCCTGGTCGACGGCCTGACTTTGGATTTCACCGATATCGAACGGCTGGCCGACCGGGTGTCGGCCATGCCCTGCGAGGCGCGCAAGGCCCTGCCCTGCATCGGGCCGGAACGCGCCGACCTGATGGTCATGGGCTGCGCGATCCTCAAGGCGATCACCAAGCGTTGGCCTGCCGGGCGGCTGCGCATCGCCGACCGCGGCGTGCGCGAAGGCCTGTTGGTCCGCATGATGCAGGACGCCGTCAAGCAATGAGCACGGGTTCTAAAGGGTCGGGGTCCGGGCGATCCGGTTCGGGCCGCCCCGGCACGACGAAAACGCGCACGACGCAATTTTCCGGGCGCGGTCTGCACAACCGCGTGAAAACCGCCAAGGGCCGCAAGACGTCGTCCAAGATGTGGTTGGAACGTCAGTTGAACGACCCTTACGTGGCCGAAGCGAAGGCGCGGGGATACCGCTCTCGCGCGGCGTTCAAATTGCTGGAACTCGATTCCATGTTCGGTCTGCTGAAGAAGGGCGCCCGAGTGGTCGACCTAGGCGCCGCCCCCGGCGGTTGGACCCAGGTCGCCGTCGATGCCGTCGGCGCCGGCAAGGGCCCGAAAGGCGGGCAGGTCGTGGCCATCGACATTCAAGGCATGGACCCGGTCCAAGGCGCCACGGTAATCCTGCAGGACTTCATGGATCCCGACGCACCGGACCGCATCAAGGACGCCCTGACCGGCCCGGCCGATCTGGTGCTGAGCGACATGGCCGCACCCGCCACCGGCCATCGGCAGACCGACCATCTGCGCATCATGGGGCTGTGTGAGGCGGCTTTTGATTTCGCCTGCGAGGTTCTGGCCCCCGGCGGCGGCTTTGTCGCCAAGGTGCTGAAGGGTGGCACGGAAAACGAGCTTCTGGCCCAAATGAAGCGGCGCTTTGCCATGGTCAAGCACGCCAAGCCGCCGGCCAGCCGCGCCGATTCCGCCGAAAGCTACGTCGTCGCGACCGGATTCCGCCCCGATCCCGAGGCCTGAGAGCCGCCGAAACCCAGGGGTTTTGCAGGTGCGCAAAGGTGCTTGGCAAGGCCATGCGCATGTGTATGATGGGCCGCCAACTCGAACCCACAGACGAGGATGGCATGGCCGACCTGAGAGAAGCGCTGACGTTTGACGATGTTCTCCTGGTCCCGGCTGCGTCCAATGTTCTTCCCAACACCGCCGATACGACAACCCGCCTGACCCGCGAGATCACGCTGGGCATTCCGCTTGTCTCCGCCGCCATGGACACGGTGACGGAAAGTGCTTTGGCCATCGCCATGGCCCAGGCCGGCGGTATCGGCGTCCTGCACAAGAACATGACGCCCGAGGATCAGGCCGCCGAGGTCCGCAAAGTCAAAAAATTCGAAAGCGGCATGGTCATCAACCCGGTGACCATGTTCCCCGACCAGACCCTGGCCGATGCATTGCGTATCAAGGAGCACACCGGGTTTTCCGGCATGCCCGTGGTCGAACGCGACACGGGCAAACTGGTCGGCATCATCACCAACCGCGATATCCGCTTCGCCGAAAATCTGAAGCAACCAGTCAGCGAACTGATGACCCGGAACCGGCCGGACCTGCCGTTGATCACGGTCAAGGAGAACGTGTCACGCGACGAGGCCAAGCGGCTGCTGCACAAGTTCCGCATCGAGCGCCTGATCGTGGTTGACGATGCCTATCGCTGCGTCGGCCTGGTCACGGTCAAGGACATCGAAAAGGAACAGGCCCATCCCAATGCCTGCAAGGACGACCAGGGCCGGCTGCGCGTCGCCGCGGCGACCGGGGTCGGCGACGACGGCCGGGTGCGGGCCGAGGCATTGATCGACGCCGGGGTCGACGTGGTCGTGGTCGACACGGCCCACGGCCATTCCCAGGGCGTATTGGACGCCGTCAACATCATCAAGAAAATGTCCAACCGCACCCAGATCATCGGTGGCAACGTGGCCACGCCAGAGGGCGCCAAGGCGTTGATCGACGCCGGTGCCGACGCCGTGAAGATCGGCATCGGGCCGGGCACCATCTGCACCACGCGCATGGTCGCGGGTGTCGGCATGCCGCAATTGTCGGCGATCATGGAATCGGCGGAAGCCTGCGGCAAGGCGGGCGTGCCCTGCATCGCCGACGGCGGCATCAAGTATTCCGGCGACGTCGCCAAGGCCATCGCGGCGGGGGCCGAGGCGGTGATGATCGGATCGCTGTTCGCCGGCACGGACGAAAGCCCGGGCGAGGTGTTCCTCTACCAGGGCCGGTCGTTCAAGTCATATCGGGGCATGGGGTCGCTCGGCGCCATGGCGCGCGGGTCGGCCGACCGCTACTTCCAGGCTGAAGTCTCCGACAGCCTGAAATTGGTACCCGAAGGCGTCGAAGGCCGGGTCCCCTATCGCGGCCCGCTCGGCACCATCGTCCATCAGTTGGTCGGCGGCCTCAGGGCGGCCATGGGCTATACCGGCTGCGCCACCATCCAGGAATTGCGTACCAAGCCGGAAATGCGCCGTATCACCGGGGCGGGACTGCGCGAAAGCCACGTCCATGACATCACCATCGCCCGCGAGGCCCCCAACTACCGCTCGGAACCCTAAGAGGACAGCCCCCATGGCGCGCATCGAATCTGAACAGCAACTGCGTGAACTCTATGCCGAACCCAAGGGCCGCGCGGTGACCAAGGTCTTCCATCGGCTGGAAGAGAATTCCCGGCGGTTCATCTCGCTGTGCCCCTTCGTGGTAATCGCGACCCAGGGCCCCGGCGGTGCCGACGTGTCGCCGAAGGGCGACCTGCCTGGCTTCATTCAGGTTCTCGACGACGTGACCGTCGCCATTCCCGACCGCCCCGGCAACAACCGTCTCGACGGCTACGCGAACATCCTGGCCAACCCGGCCGTCGGCCTGATCTTCCTGATCCCCGGCATCAACGAGACCTTCCGCATCAACGGTACGGGCGAGATTCGCGACGATGCGGATCTGCTCGCCAAGTTCGAGGTTTCCGGCAAGCTGCCCAAAAGCTGCCTGGTGGTCACGGTGCAGGAAGCCTTCATGCATTGCGCCAAGGCGTTGATGCGCTCCCGCCTGTGGGACCCGGAAGCCCGCGTTCCGCGCGACGCCCTGCCGACCGCGGCGGAGATGATGCGCGCCCAGACCGGCGACCAGAACATCGCCGATGAAACCACCGAAGAAGCGGTAGAACGCTACAAGAAAGTGCTCTACTGAGCCTTCCCTAGCGCGGCCAGCGCGGCAGTTGGTCCAAACCCATATAAGTGATGATCGCCCCCAGGATCACCAGGGCGATCATGAACGCCAACAACGTATAGCGGTGGAAGTTTCCTTCCGCTGATGACTTGATTGCATGGATTTTCTGGAACGTGGCGCTGAAGTGGCTGGCCACGGCCTGAATGCGCGCAAGCTCGTTGTGTTGCCAGAATTGATAGATCACCAGCATGAAGACACAGGCACAGGTCATGAGAATGATCAGGCCGGTCAGCGCGCTGACATATCCCGCCTTGGCCCCGACCAGCTTGGCGATCACGAACAGCCCCATGAAGACCGCCAGGGTCGAGCCCACGGTCCACCACTGCTGTGCCTTGACGAACAGCAAGGCATCGTTGGCCTTGGTATAGATCAGGGAGAGCTCCGCGCGGATCTCGTCGTCGATGGGCTCGGGAACGGGTTCGTCCAGATCGCCAGATTCTTTGTCAGCCATGATGTGCTCCTTTGCAACTGACAGGGGCGCGCATTATCGCGCAAAAGCCGGCCAAAGCCCCCTATGCCTTAGGTATAGTGCCTTGAATCGACTTACGTTATTCGCAGTTCCTCAAATCTTGAATTCCCGGGGGTCGATGATACGCGGCGGCACCTGCGGTGCCTTCAGGGGCGGTTGCGGCGGCGGCTGAATTTCCACGTTGAGGTCGCCCAGGTCTTCCGGCCCCTGCCTGGAAAACGGGTTGGTGATAATCAGGACCGAATTGCGCCGGACGGCGTCTTCCAGCCCGTCCTGCAACTGTTCGGCGAAGCGCGGATTCCACGGAATCGAATAGTACCGAGGGGCGACCTCCTCAGGCAGTCGAAGCCATAGATAGATGGCCTGACCCTCGTCGAAATCGACGCCGAGCACGACGGCCTTATCCCGCGTCCGTTCGTACCAGGCGTATTCCATGGGTTTGGGCCGCGACAAAAGCTCCATCAACTGGACATAGGCCAGCGGTAGGAACAGCGAAACGGCGGCGACGGCGACGAAGCGCACCCAGGTCCGGCGCGGCGCCCATACGGCGAGCGCCCCCAGGACGAAGGCCGTCAGGGTCATCGCCGTGAAGATGTAATAGATGATGTCCATGGCCGGTTTCCTTGCCTGGGGCTCAGTGCAATTCGGTAATCAGGGGCTTGCGCAGCTTGCTGACGCTGCCTTCGACCAAGTGTCCCTCGCCATCCAGGCGAAAGCGGAACGCCGTTTCCTCCTGGTTCTTGCTGCGCAATTCGACCGTCGTGGCGGCGATCTGTTCGGCTTCTTCCAACGGCCGCTTGACGCTGACCACCACCCGCACCGGCACCGTCATTCCCCTGGGCAGCGGACCGTACATATGAACGTTGACCACGTATTCCCCGGCGGGGACACCGCGGCTGTAGGTCATTTCGTAATTGCGGTCCGTGGCGTCGCCTTCGATCCCCAGGTCGTCGCGCAACAGATTGAAGGTCAGGCCGCTCTGGTTCCAGAACCCGACGGGCAGTTCGTTCGGCGCCTTGACCCATAGGTCGACGTCATAGGGCATGTCGTTGGGCCAATGCATTTCGACCATCACGTTGCCCGGCGCCTTGGCCTCTTCCCGCTGTTCCTGGGGGGGCTGCAAATGCGGCAGCAGCATCACCACCATGGCGACGAAGCCGATCAGGGCCAGCAGAATGACATCCCGGAAAACGGTCCCGGCGGTATCTTCGTCATCAAAAGTGTCGAGCTCTTCCATGGCGCCCGCGCGTTTCCTTGCTGCCTTTCCGTCCTTACTCCGCGGCCTGGCGACGGCGGGTGCCGTCAGCGGCCGAGGGGGCCTGCAGGACGGCGGTCAGCAGCCGCACCGTGCCCGTGGTCAGGATGCGGTGATTGACGATGAGCCAGACATAGAGGATCGAGCCGACCAACGTGGTGTTGAGCGCCACCGACATGCCGCTGATCAGGGTCGCGACCATGGCCCCGACTTTGTTGGCGTCGGACGCCGCCGCCGGGTCGACCCCCGACAGCGCGATGATGAAGCCGATGACCGTACCGATCAGGCCCAGCAGGACCAGTGCATTGGCGATATGGCGGACCACAACGATGCGGTTGGACAAGGTCAGGCGCAGGATCTGCGCCGCGCGGTCGGCCTCCCGATCATCGCCGGCGGCAAGGGCCGCCATATAGGCCGCGGCCGGAGACCCGGCCGACGGACGGCCGTCCCCGACCTCAACGGCCTGGCGGCCGGTCTGCCACACCTTCCACGCCGCCAGCGCCGTGCCGTAAGCGAACACGGCGCAGATCACGCCGGTCAGTTCGAGGAGCGGAGCGTCGATGATGGGATCGAGCCAACCCTGAAGATAGGCGGCCCCGACAAAACCGAGGGCGACCACGTTGACCAAAAGGAAATGCGCGACAAGCAGATATCGGTACAACACCGTCAGGCCACTCCCCTGCATCGGGGTGCGGGCGTCCGCACCCGGGAACGCCGCCCTTATACCACGATCTTCCCGCCCTGATCGCGATTTCAAACGCGACTCACGTAATTGCGATCCCCCGTGTCCCTTCCCGTCCCCGACGGAAATCCTTGGCCCCCGGGCGGGCCGGCGGGTAATCTCTGGCGCAAAGAAGAACACTTCAACAATCCAGCAACACCAGGGAGCGCGATCCATGACGCCGGGCGCCCGCGTACAAGCCTGCATTGAACTGTTGGCGCAGATCGCCGCCGAGGCACAGGATGCCAGCGCCGTCATCGACGCCTATTTCCGCACCCTCCGCTATGCCGGGTCCGGCGACCGCCGCACCGTGACACACCGCGTCTACGAAAACCTGCGCCATCGCGCGCGTCTGGACTGGTGGATTCAGCGCACGGGCGTGGCACTTGATTCAACGCCACGCACCCGCGTCCTGGCCCAGATGGCGGTCTACGAGCGGGTCTCGCCGGACGAATTGGCGCGGCTGTTTTCGGGCACCCGCCATTGCCCGCCGACCCTCAACAACCGGGAACAGGAGTTGGCGGAATCCCTTTACGGACGTCCGCCCATGCACATCGACATGCCCGACTGGGTGCGCCTTGAATATCCCTCCTGGATGGGCCCCTCCCTGCGCGCCATCTTCGGGCGGCGGCTGGAAACGGAACTTCAGGCGCTAAGCCAGACCGCGTCCGTGGACCTCCGCGTCAACACCCTGAAGGCGACCCGGGAACAGGTGCAGAGCGCATTGACCGGCGACGGCATCGAGGTCGAGCCGACACCGCTGTCGCCGCTGGGCCTGCGGCTGCAATCGCGCGCCCGGCTGGGTGGCACCCATGCCTTCAAGCGCGGCCTGTTCGAGGTTCAGGACGAAGGCTCGCAGCTTATCGCCCTGCTGTGCGGTGTGCGCCCGGGCATGACCGTCATCGATTATTGCGCCGGGGCCGGCGGCAAGACCCTGGCCATGGCGGCGGCGCTTGGGCCCGGCGGCGACAAGGGGATTGAGGACGGCGCACCGCGCGGCCGCCTGATCGCCTGCGACGTGTCGCGCTATCGCATGGACCGCATGGCGCCGCGCCTGAAACGCGCCGGTGCCGACATGGTGCGCCGACAGGTCGTCTCGGCGCGCGATGACAGCTGGGTCAAGGCCAACCACGAAATGGCCGACCGGGTGCTGGCCGATGTGCCCTGCACGGGCACGGGGGCTTGGCGGCGCAACCTGGACGCCAAATGGCGGTTTCGCCCTGACGACCTGGAACACTTGATCGAAATGCAGCGCCTGATCATGGTCCAGGCGGCGTCCCTGGTGGCGCCCAAGGGCCGGCTGGTCTACGCCACCTGCTCTTTGTTGCGCGAGGAGAACGAGGAACAGATCGACTGGTTCATGGCCGAGGTCCCCGGTTTCCAAGTCCTGCCGCTGGCCGAAGTCTGGACGGAAACCGTCGGCGGGCCGCCGCCCAACGAAGGCGATTTTTTGCGCCTGTCACCAGCGTCGACGGGAACCGATGGATTTTTCTGCGCAGTTCTGGAAAAATCAGATTAACATTGTATACAAAATTAGTCTGCCGGAGAGGAAGCCATGCCCACCACGACCAACGACAATCTGCAACCCGCCCAAGGCGCCTCATGCTGGACCGGCCCACAGCTGGCCGGATCTCGTTCCTGGATCGTCGAAATATCCGACGCGGACCGCGCCGCCATCATGGGCGCACTTGACGCCAGCGCCGGCTGCGATCCCCTGACGATGACCGCCGATGATTTTCCCGTTGGCGCCTTTGCAAAGAACCTGGCCGCCCTGCGCCGCGAGGCCGCCTTCGGCACCGGGTTCTTCCTGCTGCGCACGGGACTGGGGAATTTGGACGAGGAACAGGCCAGGCGGATGATCTGGGGCATGGGCCAGTATCTGGGCATTCCGCAGATCCAGGATGCCCGCCAAACCCTGCTGCACGACGTTCGCGACACCGGTGCCAACCTGCAAAAACAGGCCGACGTGCGCACCTATCAAACCAACGAGGCGCAACCCTTCCACAACGATGGCGGCGACATCTTCGCCCTGTTGTGCCGGCGTCAGTCAACGGGTGGCGGGAAGTCCCTGATCGTCAGCGCCCATACCGTGTTCAACGAAATCCTCCGCCGTCGGCCCGACCTGGCCAAGGTGTTGACCGAACCGTTCTATTTCGACGCCCGCGGCCAGGCCCTCCCGGGACGGCCCTGGTATCAGGCCCTGCCGATCTTCCAGTTCCACGGCGGACATTGGTTCGTCATGTACAAACGCCATTACATCGACCTGGCCCAGCGGTCCGACGAAATTCCCCGACTGACCGATGCCCAGATCGAGGCCATGGACCTTTTGGACGCGCTTTGCGACGACCCCAATTTCCATCTGTCGTTCGAAATGTCGCCGGGCGACATGGTGGTCGGCAACAACTTCACCACCCTGCACGCCCGCACCGCCTTCACGGACCCGGAACCGGCATCCGGCGAAAAGCGGCACATGCTGCGCCTGTGGCTCGGCATCGAAGACGGCCTCGCCTTGCCGCCGGCCTTTGCGGAAACCCGGGAATTCGGCCCCCTGTTCGAAACGACGCACCGCATCGCGATATAAAATTTCTTCCGTTGACATAATATCGGAATTTTATTATCGAATTTAACGATTCGTTATGGTATTGTTGCTACGCTACCAGAAGGTGGAAACGCCTTGTGTGGCGGAGACGTCGGACGAGGCATCGGCGCCAGGGATTGCTCCCCTGGCCCGGGTTTTTCGTTCATCGGGAGAAGACAGATGAAACAGGCCCAGCACATGCAAGCCCCCCGCGAAAACGATCATCCGTTGGAAGGCCCCCACCCGACCGACTGAGTCAGGGGCCCGTCCTTTCCGGACCTTCCGCGTCCGGGTTGCGCTTTAACCAATTTCGTCGCGCCGCTTCATCGCTGACGCCAACCGGACCAGTGGGTCCATCGCGGGACCATCATCGTATCGCCCGTCGATGCAGACATTCCCCCGCCTTTCCGCTAAAAATTCCCAACAGGCCCAACACTCAGAGAGCACGCCATGAGTTCCTACGAAGATGACCTGCGCCGTCAGCAGCAGTTCCTGCGCAAGGCGGAATTACTGATTTCCCAGGCCAACCGCGAAATCATCGGCCCGATGATTCCCGAAATCAACGAGGCCCGTGTCATCAATTTCGCCCGCGCCGTGGCCCATCTGCGTGGCCGCTACCTACAGGCCTCATTCAACATTTCCAACGTCGCCGAGGGCGAAGCCCCCTCCGACGCCGAGATCACCAACCTGCGCAAATACCGCGACATTTACGAAGAAGCCAAGAAGGCCTATGAGGAACTGACCCACGCCATTGAACGCGGCTACATTCACATCTCCGAAAAAGACTGATCCAAAAAGGCCGAACTCTCACATCATGGACCACGCAGCCCTCGCCCAAGACGTGGCGGCCCTTGCCGCCAAAGCTCAACGCATCGAAACGCCGGGCCCCAACGGCCCCTGTATCTGGCACCGCTGGGAAGGCGGCGGCCCGACTCTCGTGCTGCTGCACGGTGGCTGGGGGTCGTGGACCCACTGGTATCAGTCCATTCCCCTGCTGACGCCGCATTTCACCGTGCTGGCCGCCGACACGCCGGGATTCGGCGACAGCGGCGCCCCGCCCAAGCCGACCTCCCCCGATGACATCGCCGATATTCTCGTCGCCGGCCTGGACCAGCTTGTGCCCGCGGGCGAGACCTTCCATCTCGCCGGTTTTTCCTTCGGCGGCCTGATCGGCAGCGTCGTCGCGTCGAAAACACCCGGCCGCTGCCGCAGCTTCGTCATGGTCGGGGCCAGCGGCTTCGGCGTGCTGCACGCGCCGCCCCAGGGCACGGCCCTGGCCGAGGACGGCATGACCGACGACGAGATCGACGAATTGCAGCGCCGCAACCTGCAGATCCTGATGATGCACGACCCGGCCAACATCGACGATCTGGCCGTGCACCTGCACCGCCGCAATCTGGAACGCGGGCGTATCCGCTCGCGGCCGATCTCGCTGACCGACCGGCTGCTGCGCGCCCTGCCCGACATCAAGGCGTCCATGGCCGGAATCTGGGGCGAACACGACATCACCGTGATGGGCCAGGAGGGCCTGGATAAGCGCAAGGAAATCATCCGAAGCTTCCAGCCCGAGGCCCCCTTCCACATCATCAAGGACGCCGGTCATTGGGTGATGTACGAAGCGGCGGAGGAATTCGCCGACACCCTGACGAACACCTTGAAGACCCTCACGCCCTACTGACCCGCCCATAAGCCGTTGCCTCACCCCCGCCCCTCGGCCAATAATCGAGACGAGGGAAGCAACGGAGGCATTAGGTCATGGCGGGCGTGCTCGACACCCTGACGGATTTGTACCGGGAGCAGATGGCGCGACACCAAAACCGCCCGTTCCTTGAGGCCGTGATGTCGGCCGCCGCCCTGGTCTGCGCCGCCGACGGGCAGGTGACTTTTCCCGAACGCATGCGCCTGGACCAGATCGTCGAGGCCATCAAACAGTTGCAGGTGTTCGACCCCCACGAAGCCGTCGACCTGTTCAACGATTACACGGCGGAAATCCAGGACGATCCGAAAACAGGGCGCGAAGCCGCCTTCCAGCGCATCGAACCCGTGGCCGACAACCCGGAAACGGCGTCGCTCATCCTGCGGGTCTGCATGGGCATTCTCGAGGTCGAAGGCGAAGACAACCTAACCGAACAGATCGAGGTCGTCAGCCTGTGTTCGCGCCTGGGGATCGAGCCGAAGGAACTCGGTCTTTACGTGGACGACCTCCCCAACATTCCCGACGAAAAGGCATGAGCCCCCAATGGAGCCGTTGACCGCCCTTGCCGTCGCCCTGGGATCCGCCTGGGGCAGCGGACTGAACCTGTATGCCACCGTGCTGATCCTGGGCGGGCTGGATGCCTTCGGCGTGATCTCCCTGCCGGACAGCATGGCCGTGCTGTCCTCGACCTGGGTGCTGGCGGCGGCGGCACTGCTGTATTTCATCGAATTCTTCGCCGACAAGATTCCCGGCCTGGATTCCATCTGGGACCTGATCCATACCTTCATCCGCATCCCGGCGGGTGCGCTCATGGCCGCCGGTGCCGTCGGCGGGCTGGATTTCATGAACGACGAATTGCAGACCGTGGCCGCGTTGCTCGGCGGCGGCATGATCGCCGCCGGCACCCACGCCGCCAAGGCGGGATCGCGCGCCGTCATCAACACCTCGCCCGAACCGTTCTCCAACTGGGGCATGAGTCTGTTCGAGGACTTTCTGGTGTTCGGCGGCCTGGCGCTGGCCGTATTCAACCCGGTCGCCTTCCTGATCGGCCTCGGCCTGTTCGCCCTGCTGGTGATCTGGCTGGTGCCGAAAATCTGGCGCGGCATCCGGCGGTTCTTCGGCGGCTACAAGGACCCGGAAACCCTGCGCCATCCCAAACCGGGCATGGCGGGCATGGGATCGGCGGGCTTTTCCGGCGGCCCCGGTGACTGGGCCCCGCCCGACGGCAGCCGCCCTCAGGACGCACCCGCCGCCGGCACAACCGAGGTCGCCAAACGGCCGGGAAGCGACATCACGCCTTAGGGGCCGCCCCTAGATGAGGATGGCCTCCGCCAACCGCAACCTTCCCGTCACCCCCGGGCTTGACCCGGGGGTCCCCATGGATGGCCGGGTCACGCCCGGCCATGACGGCGCCTAAACGATGTTGGCTGGCGTCCCGTTCTTGAAGTTCTCGATATTGCGGATCAGCTGTTCCGCCATGGCTTCGCGGGCCGTGTTTCCCGCCCAGGCCGTATGCGGGGTCAGGATGAAATCGGGCCGCCCGACCAGGGCCATGAAGGGATGATCGGCAGGCGGCGGCTCCGACGACACAACATCCATTCCCGCGCCCGCGATCAGGCCCTCCGTCAGGGCCTGAACCAAAGCATCCTCGTCGATCAGGCCACCCCGCGCCGTATTAATGATCAGCGCCGTGCGCTTCATGCGCTTGAATTCATCCAACCCGATCATGCCGCGGGTTTCCGGTGTCAGGGGACAGTGCAGGGTCAACACGTCCGCCGTCTCGATGGCTTCGTCCCAGGGGATCAGGGGGGCATCCGGCGCGGCATCGCCCTTGCGGCCGACAAACACGACCTCCATCCCGAAACCCTTTGCGATCGTGGCAACGCCCTGGCCCAAGGACCCCCGCCCGACGATGGCCAGGCGCGTGCCGTAGAGGTCGCGCAGTTCGTGGGTGAAGAAGGTGAAAGTGCCGGCCTGCTGCCATTTGCCGGCCTTCACGTCGGCGAGGTAGCCAATGATCTGGCGGCGCAGGGTCAGGATCAGGCCGAAGGCATGTTCCGGCACGGAATGTTCCGCATAGCCCCGCACGTTGCACACGGTAATGCCGCGTTCCTTGGCGGCGGCCAGATCGATGATGTCCGTGCCCGTGGCGCAGACGGCGATCAGCTTCAACCCCGGGGCGGCGTCCATCTCGGCGGCCCCCACCTTGATCTTGTTGGAGACCACGATGGTCGCATCCTTGATGCGGGCCGCGACCTCGCCGGGTTTGGTCTCGTCATGGTCGATCCATTGATGGGCGAACGCGGGCGGGCGCAGCACCGTGCCGGGGGCAAGGGATCCGTGATCAAGGAAGACAATGGTATCGGTCATGGCGGGAACTTTCGGGCTGGGGATTACACCCCATACTTATCGACGGCCCGGTCGTTCCATTCAATGCCGATGCCGGGTTTTTCCGCAGGGTGGCAATGGCCGTCGGTCACGGGCAAGGGGTCAGCCAGGATCGGCTCGGCCCAGTCGACGTATTCCAGCCAGTGGCGGGTCGGCGTCGCCGCCAGAAGGTGCACGCTGATTTCCGGGTACAGGTGGCTCGACAACGGCAGGTGGGCCGCCGCCGCCAGCTTGGCCGCGCCCAGCCAGCCGGTGACGCCGCCGATCTTGCCCGCGTCGGGCATGAAATAATCACATCCGCCCGCCGCCATGCATTTCGCCATCTCGCCCGGATACCAGCAATTCTCCCCCGTCTGGATTTTCGTCTTCACCACGGCACGCAGCGCCGCATGGCCGTAGAAATCGTCGTAATGGACCGGCTCCTCCACCCAATAAAGGTCCACCGCCGCCAGCGCCTTGACCCGGCGGATGACCTCTTCGACCTCCTGGCTTTGGTTGTAGTCGCTCATCAAGGGCACGTCGGGGCCGATCGCCACCCGCACCGCCCGCGCCACGGCGACGTCTTCTTCCAGCGTCGGATAGCCCAGGCGCAGCTTCACCGCAGCGAAGCCTTCGTCCAGAAGGTCCCGCGCCTCCTTGGCCGCCGCCTGCACGCCGATCATGCCGAGGCCCTTGGAATTATAGGCCGGCGTGGCAACCGCCTCGGCGCCGAGCAACTTGTACAAAGGCTGGCCTTTACCCTTGGCCGCGGCATCCCACAAGGCCATGTCGAGGCCCGAGATCGCCTGCCCCGCCGCCCCCTTGGCCCCGGCCAGGCGGGTCATGGCCATCAGGTCCGCCTGCACCGCCTGCGGGTCCAGAGGCTTGCCCATGATGCGCTCACCCAAGGCCGCATACATGGCCATCAACGGCTTGAGCGCCCAGGCCTGATAGGCGAAGGAATAGGCGCGGCCGGTGATGCCGCCCGAGGTCTCGACATCAACCAGGACCAAGGGCGCTTCCGATACCACGCCCCCCGCCGTGGCCAGGGGCCGGCGCATGGGCACGACCACGGGGCGGGCCCGCACGGCGGTGATGGTGTCGGTCATTGGTCGGATCCTTCTATTCGGTCCAGGCGCAGGCGATGGCGCGGATCGGTGATGCGCCAGACCGCGGCATAGATCGCCATGACGGCGCCGATGCCCGTCGCCCCGCCGATCAGGAACATCACCAGCAATTGGTATTTCACCGCTTCCACCGGGTCGGCACCGGCCAGGATCTGGCCCGTCATCATGCCCGGCAGGGACACCACCCCGGTCGCGGCCATGGAATTGATGGTCGGCATCAGCGCGGTCTTGAGGGCGCGGCGGATGAACGGGCGCAGCGCCACCTCGCGCGGATGGCCCAAGGCGATCTGCGCCTCCACGGCCCAGCGTTCGCGGACCACCGTGTTGAACAAGGTGTTGAGGCCCAGGCTGATCCCGGTCATCGCATTGCCCAGGATCATGCCCAGGATGGGCACGGCATAGCGCGCATCCCACCAGGGGTCGGGCTTGAGCTGCGTCGTCAAGGCCAGGCAGGTGACCGAAATGGCGGCGAAGGTCATGGTCGAAACGCCGATCCCATAGGACCACCAGCCGGTCAGCTTGCGGTCCTGGCGGTTCATGATCTCGTAGCCGGCAAAGCCGACCATGATCGCCACCACGCCGAGCGTCAGCCAGGGCGACTGCTGCGCGAACAGGGCTTTCAGGACCAGACCGACCAGCAATAACTGCACCGTCATGCGGAGGGCCGCAATGGCCAGCGAGCGGGTGATGCCGAGGCCGAGCCAGAGGGACAGGCCGCCGTTGATGACCAGCAGCAAGGCCGCCAGGGCCAGGTCGAACGCGGTCAGAGGAATGGCCTGACTGGTCATGCGGACAGCCTGCCGTCGGTCATGGTCAGCAGCCGTTTGCCGAGCCGTGCCGCCTGATCCTTGGCATGGGTCGCCAGGATGACGATGCCGCCGTCCATCAGGAAATCGTGGATCACGCCCTCGACCAGCGCCGTCGCCGCCTGGTCCAAGGCGCCCGTGGGCTCGTCCAGCAGCAGCACGCGCGGCCCCCGGTCGAAGGCGCGGGCGATGGCCAGGCGCTGGCGCTCGCCGGTGGACAGGCGCGACACCGGCCAGGTCAATGCGTCGGCCTTGAAACCCAGGCGCTGCAACACGCCGGTGACCGCCTCCGGATCCTCGAAATGATCGCCCACGCGGTCTTCCCACCAGCCCGATTCCGGGCCGACATACATCACCTGGCGGCGCCACTGCGGGCCGGTCATGGACATCCGTTCGCGGCCGTCGAGCGTGACCTCGCCCGCCGCCGGGTCGAGATCGGCCAACGCCCGCAGCATGAGACTTTTTCCCGAGCCGGATGGCCCCATGACGGCGATGCAGTCGCCCGCGTCCAGGTCCAGGTCGTCAACCTGCACCAGGTGCGCGCGAAGGTTTCGGATCGACAGCATGATGGGGATATTAGGGGGCGGCCCGGGATGTGGCGACTGAATTATGTCGGCCCGGCCTAGCGGCCGACATAGTCCCAGGGCGGTGTGAACTTGGTCACCCACATGCCCTTATTCTGAGCCTTCGCCTGGGCCTCATAGCCCGTATAGCGCTCCGTATCCTTGCGGTTGGCCAGCGCAAAACCGTTGGCCACCATGTGCTGATTGATGTTGTCCGCACCGACAAAACATTCGGCAATGGTGATGCCGCCGAACGCCGTCGCCTTTTCCTCGCAACGGATTTCCGCCGTCTTGATCTTTTCCTGCAGCATGGCCGCCGAATAGCGCCCACACAGCACTGCGCGGCCGCCATGGTCGCAGGTCTGCTTCAACTTAAAGGCGGCGACACCCCAAAGCTTGACGATATCCCCGCCCTCGCACTTGGTGTGGCGGCGCTTGCCGCCCAGCATCAGGGTCTCGCCATCGATGACGCAGGCGCGCCCCGCCAGTTCGCCGGCGGCGGCCGGTACGGACACCATCGTCAGACCAGCGAACAGGACTGAGATCACACCTCGCATGATTGATGATTATAACAACAATACATAGGCCGTCGGATAGACCAAAAAGAGTCGGCGGCATGTCCGAAAGTCCCGCAGCCTGCCGCTATGGGTTAGCGCCATATAAAAAATTCTGGCGACGGTAATACAACCATGGTGTTAT
>DNMS01000316.1:954-2566 GCA_003488105.1 Rhodospirillaceae bacterium | reverse complement strand
ATTAGCTAATATATAGACACACAGCTGTACACATGCCGGGGGAGTATGGTGATGAGCGCTGATTCATTCACATTGCTGATATGCGCACTTGTGGTCGGGTATTTCGCCTATAAGAGATTCAATCTGCCGGTCGAAGGGACAGCCAACCTGCTTGCGCGCCACTCGACAACCTTCGAGCGATTCGTGTTGTCGGCGGGGCTTTATATCATCACCATCGAAATGGTGTTCATCACCCTGACGGCCTTTTTCTCCCTATCCTCGGAATACACCGACCCCGTATTCAGACTGTTTAATATCGAATTCAGCGGCGAAGAAGGCGACCTCGCCCCGCCCTTACTCAGCGCCATGCTTCTGACGTCGCTGCTGCCGTCGTCGCAGCGTCTCCAGGCGTTAGACGAGCGGCTAAGGGCTCTCGCTCATGGGATCGGAAGCATCCCCCGCATGGTGCGCCGCCTGGGCAAGGGCTTGCGCCACACCAAGTTCAGCACGCCACGAGAAGCCCGCGCCACGGTCCGCACGGAAGTCACTCGCCGTGCGCCCGACAGCGCCGCCCGCTTCGATCATGAAGACTCCCTGGAACACCTTTGGACGAAGGTCGTATCAATCGTCCTGATGATCAAGGATTGGCGTCACCATCATCCCGAGGCCCGCCAATCGTCGGAAGAAGAAGACCGCAATAGCGGCCAGTGGGACGACTACAAGTCCGTCCACAAGCAGGCTCAGCGCGATTATGCGGCGATCATGCGCAAGTACGACGACCTTCGGCTGAAGGTCAGCCAATGCCTGACGAACACCGCCGACGCTGATCCGCAAAACGAACTCACCAACAGCTACCGGCAAAGCGTACGAGAGGTTTTACAGGCCTTCATGGTGCCGCTCAGCCTATATGTGGCGCGCGGCCTACTGATGCGCACGAAATCGCAAGACGACCGGAACAAGGCGTTGCTACGGATGGGATTCGAGCCGTTCGACGACGATAGCCAATCCGTTCTGTCCGTCACCCACATTGCGGTCGTCGCAATCGGCATCTTCGTCGTGATGGTGGTGTCCTTCCTGGCCGTCGGCACGGTCTCGGGCCTGGATTTCCAGCGGGGGTTAGGGCACATCGTGATGACCGCCTCCATGGTCGCCGCAATGTACGTGGTCGCCGTCGGCCTTGCCGTCTATTCAAAGGGGATGTGGCGCAAAAGCGGCGTCAAACCGGCCTCGTTCGAAGCTCTGCCCGGATATTTCCTAACGAGTCTGGCCGCCGTCGCCGCCAACGTCGTGGTTACGGTGGTGTTCCGGTCCCTCTATCTGGCCGACAACCGGATCGCCTTCGACAAAGCAGTCCAGGCGCTGGAATGGACCCATCCCTGGCTGCTGTCCACCTTCACCGTAACCTTCGCCATCTCTCTGGCCACGGACATCTACTACCAGCGGACCCCGCCCAAGTATTACTGGGCCTTGGAAAGCCTGTCGATCAGCGCCCTGCTTGTCGTCGTCAATGCCATTATCATCCACTATTGGCTGGTCCTACGCTGGAACACGGGCACACCGCCGACAGAACTCTTCCTCGGCCCGAACCCGCCCAACCAGACAATGGTCGCCGTGGCCTCGTTAGCGATCGGGT
>DNMS01000316.1:416-898 GCA_003488105.1 Rhodospirillaceae bacterium | reverse complement strand
TCGTTAGCGATCGGGTTGTTGTTCATCGGATGGATTCCGTCCGCCTACCGCAAGCGCATCCTGCTCGCCCCGCATCAGGCGCTGGAACAACACCTGGATGACAACCTGCCAACCATCGGCAATCAGGCCCACGATGCCATAAACGGCAATATCTCCGACAGCCACCTGGTGGGCGACAGTCTGGCGTTCTGCTGCGCCAGCGTGGCCGCCGCCGACGGCCATGTCGAACCAATCGAGGAAAGCCGCTTCAACATGGTGCTGAGCTCAATCAGCAGCCGGAATGCCATCACTCTGGACCGCGATACGGTTATGGACGCCTTTCGCGCCTATTGCGGGCGTCTGATAGCCCACGACTTGCGCTCCTCCGATTTTGAGGAATTCTTCGCGGAACAATTCGATAACCTGCGGGTGCTCATCGGCCGACGCGACCTGGCCTTGATGGTGCTGCGCTGCTGTGAGGCCGTGGCCAGCGCCGATAACAT
>DNMS01000316.1:0-223 GCA_003488105.1 Rhodospirillaceae bacterium | reverse complement strand
GGCCAGCGCCGATAACATCGTCCGCCCCGTGGAACTCGATGTCATCCGGCAGTTTGTCGGTCATACCCAACTGACACCGCAGGATATCATCATCCGCGCCACCCCGAACTCCCTCGAAATCCGCGCCGCGTGAAATCCGGAATTCCTTGACCTTGGGCCCGGGAATGTCCAAATTCCAATTGTTCCGACGGGGGGCCCCGATAGGGGGCTGAGATTCCGACGG
>DNMS01000204.1 GCA_003488105.1 Rhodospirillaceae bacterium | reverse complement strand
GGGGGATCCGGCGATCGCGCTGGCCGGTGAATCGGCCAGCAACGAGGAAATCGAGAACATCCGCCAAATCTACGGCTATGACCGTCCGATCATCGTGCAGTACGGCGACTGGCTGATGCGCGCTATACAGGGGGACCTGGGCCGTTCCCACTATCTGAAGTCGGATATTTCCTCGGTCATCGTCACCCGCCTGCCAAACACCCTGATCCTGGCCCTCTGCGCCATCTCCTTCGCGCTGGTGCTGTCCATTCCGCTCGGCGTCGCGGCGGCGATCCGGCCCAATTCCCTGATCGACCGTTTCGCCCTGGGGCTTGCGGTGGTCGGCCAGGCACTGCCCAGCTTCTGGTTCGCGCTGATCCTGATCTTCTTCATGAGCATTCAGTGGCGTCTGCTGCCCATCACCGGCACGGGAAGTTGGAAGAACTTCATCATGCCGGCGGTCGCGCTGGGCTATTACGTGACGCCGGGCGTCATGCGCCTGACCCGCGCCGGGATGCTCGAGGTGCTGCAATCGGATTACATTCGCACGGCCAAGGCTAAGGGCCTGCGTCCCATGACGGTGCTGTTCAAGCACGCGCTCAGGAACGCCATCATCCCCGTCGTGTCGCTGGCCGCCGTGCAGTTCGGCTTCATGCTCGGCGGCTCGATCGTCATCGAGACCATCTTCGCCATCAACGGCATGGGCTTCCTCGCCTGGGAATCCATTCAGCGCGCCGACCTGCCCATGATGCAGGCCATCGTGCTGGTTCTCAGCTGCTTCTATATCGTCATCACCTTCCTGGCGGACCTGCTCAACGCCTTCCTTGACCCCCGGATAAGGGTGACCTGACATGGCTCCGCAAGACGCAACCCCCGCGGCCCCCGAGGTCCTTTCCCCCGCCGCCGTGATTCTGGAGCCTTCGCCCATGGCGAAGATGCGTCGGCGCATCTTCGGGCACTACGGCATTCTGATCGGCGGCGCCGTCCTGATCGCCATCTTCATGGTCGCCGCCTTCGCGCCGTTTTTGACGCCCTATCATCCGATCCTGGACCAGGACCTTTCCAACGCGCTGAAGCCGCCGTTCTGGCATGACAGTCCCAAGTACGATCCGGCCCATCCGCTGGGCACGGATCTGCAGGGCCGTGATTATCTGACGCGCCTGATCCACGGTTCGCGCATTTCGCTTTTGATCGGCTTTTCCGCGATGCTGATTTCCGGCGTCATCGGCACGGCGCTCGGCGTCGCTGCCGGCTATTTCGGCGGGCGGGTCGACATGGTCGTCAACTTCATCATCACCACGCGGCTTTCCATGCCCGTGGTGCTGGTGGCGCTGGCCGTGGTGTCGCTGATCGGATCAAGTTTATGGATCGTGATCTGGGTGCTGGGACTTCTCATATGGGACCGTTTCGCCGTGGTCATGCGCTCAACCACCATGCAGGTGCGCAACCTGGATTACGTGGCGGCGGCGCAGGCCTGCGGCTGTTCCACCTTGCGCATCATCATGGCGGAAATCCTGCCCAACGTGGTCAACCACCTGATCGTCGTGGCGACTCTGGAAATGGCGCACGCCATCCTGCTTGAGGCGGCGCTGTCGTTCCTCGGCCTCGGTGTGCAGCCGCCGGCCCCCAGCTGGGGCCTGATGATTTCCGAGGCCAAGGGCATGATGTTTTTCGATGCCTGGTTGATCGGCATTCCGGGGGCGGCGTTGTTCGCGCTGATCCTCGCCATCAATCTTCTGGGTGACGGCGTGCGCGACGTGACCGCACCCGAAAATCGCAACTAGAAAGGGGGCCAAGGACGGCATGAGCGATCTGATCCTCGAAGTCCGCGACCTGGTCGTCGACATCCCCGTCGCCACCGGGATGCTGCACCCGGTGCAGTCTATCAGTTTCGACGTGACGCGGGGCGAAACGCTGTGCATCGTCGGCGAATCGGGCTGCGGCAAGTCGTTGACGTCCCTTGCCGTCATGGACCTGCTGCCCAGCACGGCGACCTGCACGGCGTCGGTGCTCAAGCTCGACGACGAGGACCTGCAGTCGGTCGGCGAAAAGCGCATGACCGATATCCGCGGCAACAAGATGGCGATGATCTTTCAGGAACCCATGACCTCCCTGAACCCGGCCTATACCATCGGCAACCAGTTGGAAGAGGCCCTTCTCCGCCACAAGAAGGTCAGCGCCGCCGAGGCCCGTGATCGCGCCATCTATCTTCTGGAAAAGGTCGGCATCACGGCGGCGGCCTCGCGTCTGACCCAATATCCGCATCAGCTTTCCGGCGGCCTGCGCCAGCGCGTGATGATCGCCATGGCGCTGATGTGCGGGCCAGACCTGATCATCGCCGACGAGCCGACGACGGCGCTCGACGTGACCATCCAGGCGCAGATCCTCCACCTGCTGGCGGACCTGCAAAAGGAATTCAACATGGGCATGATCCTGATCACCCATGACCTGGGCGTGGTTGCCCGCGTCGCCGACCGGGTGGCGGTCATGTACGCGGGCCAGATCGTCGAAACGGGCACCGCCAAGCAGGTGTTCGAAAACCCGACCCACCCTTATACCCAGGGGTTGCTGGAATGCATTCCGATCCCGGGCAAAACCGAACGGGGTGCTCCCCTCGGCTCCATCCCCGGCATCGTGCCGTCCCTGGTGGGCGACCTGCCGGGCTGTCATTTCGCCGACCGCTGCGCCCATGTGATGGACGCCTGCCGTACGGGACGGATTGATCTCCGTGACTCGTTCGAGGACGGCCATGTGTTCCGCTGCCTGCTGACGCCGGATCAGAGTGCCGCCAACCTGAAGCGGGGAGCCGCCTGCCGTACGGGACGGATT
>DNMS01000171.1:1558-6901 GCA_003488105.1 Rhodospirillaceae bacterium | reverse complement strand
AGTTCCGCGTCCGACCATTCGCGGGCCATGGGGTGGAAATGGTGCATCCAGTTGTGCTTCTGGATCGCCGGCAGGCAGGTATCGTCGATGTATTTCCCCCACAGCCGCATGTCGTGCAGCAGCATCGGGTCCGTCGGCCGCAGCGGCGGGGTGGGATAGGTCTCGTCCAGGAATTCGTTGATGAAATTGCTTTCGACCAGCGGGTGACCGTTGACCATCAGCGCCGGCACGATGCCCGACGGGTTCAGCTTCTTGTACCAGTCCGCATGATGTTCGAACTTGTTGAGGTCGACGATCTTGGCATCGAAGGCGAGACCTTTTTCGTGGAGGCACATGCGCACCTTGCGCGACGCGGAGGATGCCCAGGCGTGATAAAGCACCAGGGTCTGCCCTGGCGTGGTCGTGGTGGTCATGGTGTTCTGCTGGTCCTTATGGCTGGAAGGGTCGTCAGGCGGTCATGCCGGTGATGTAGTCGCGCATGGCGGCAGCGTCGGATTCGATCTCGTCCATGCGTTCCTTAACCACGTCGCCGATGGAAATCAGGCCCGTCATCTTGCCATTCTCGGCCACGGGCAGGTGGCGGATGCGGCGCTGGGTCATCATGCTCATCAGCACGTTGATGCGGTCATCCGGTTTGCAGGTGATGACGTTTGCCGTCATGGCTTCGGTCACCGGGCGGGTGAGGGCGCCGGGGCCGTCCGTGCCGATCACGCGCACGATGTCGCGTTCCGACAGGATGCCGTTGATGGTGCTGCCGTCGTCGGACACGACGATGGCGCCGATCCGGGCTTCGGCCAGGGTGCGCGCGGCCTCGCCGATGGTGGCGTTGGTGGGGATGGTGGTGACGGCGCTGCCCTTGCGTTCAAGGATGTGTTTCACGTTCATGGATGCGTCTCCCGTCTGCTCGCCCGGTCTTCGACCGTGGGTGGGTTTTGCCCAGTATACCGTAAATTAGAGAGATCAGATACGCATGCGGTCGGGCAGGGCGTCAGGCGAAGTCCCGCTGGGTGATCGGGACATAGCCGGGCAATTCGCGAAACCGGCCGATCCAGGCCGTGACGTTGGGATAGGTGTCCAGGTCGTAGCCCCCCTCGGGCGCCACATGGGTATAGCCGTAGAGCGCGATGTCGGCGATGGTCGGCCCGTCCCCGATCAGCCACGGTCCGGCTGCAAGGCCCTGTTCCAGGACCCCTAGCGCCGCATGGCCCTGGTCGAGCTTGGCCGGCAGTTGCGCCTGCTGAATGTCGGTCAGCGGCGTGTCCTGTTCGGTCAGCCAGAACCGGCGCACGGCGATGGTGGGCTCCAGCGTGTATTGCTCGAAAAACATCCATTGCAGGACTTTGGCGCGGGCCCAGGGATCGTCGGGCAGGAACGGCGTGCCTTGGGCCAGGAAATTCAGGATCGCCCCTGATTCAGAAAGACAGCGTCCGTCTTCCAATTCAAGCACCGGAATGCGGCCGTTCGGATTGAGATTGGCCAGGAAATCAGGTGTGCGGGTTTCCCCCTTGGTGACGTCGTATTCGACCAGGGTGAAGGGGTGGGCGAGGAAGCGCAGCATCAGCCGGCACTTGTATCCATTGCCCGAAGGCAGAAAATCGTGGAGCGTGATCATGATGAAACCCTATCCGGGGTATCCGACCCGCGCAATTGAAGAAGCGTCATGCGCCGAGTGATCTTTCTCATATGTCTTGTTGCCGCCATGGCGACGGCCGATGTGCCGCGACCGGCCCGTGCGGCGGACCTGCCGGCGACGGCGACGACCCTCGACTTGCTGCGGGCCGCCGCCGCGGGCGATCAGGCATTACTGACCCAACTGTTGCTGGCGGGGGCCGATCCCAACGTGGTCGGCACGGATTGGCGGGGCCCTCTCCACCATGCCGTGCTGTTGGGGCGGCTGGACATGGTGACTGTGCTGGTTCGTGCCGGGGCGCGGGTCGACTGGCAGGACGCGGACAAGGTCACGCCCCTGATTCTGGCCGCCCACGGCAATTATCCCGAGATTGCCAAACACCTGATTCTGGCCGGGGCGGACCCCCTGATTTCGGACCGCTGGGGACGCAGGGCGCTGGACTACGCGCTGATGAGGGGTAAGAATGATGCCGTCGCCCGGATGCTGCGCCGGGCGGAGATCAACCGGCCCACCCATAAAAACAAATAACGGGCCGTATCGGTTCAAGCATGGGAGGCCTCTAAATGAGCCGCGACTATCCTTTCCAAATTCAATCTTTGACCGGTGCCATGGGTGCCCGGATCAGCGGCGTCAATCTGTCCGAAGACCTCGACGCCGAAACCTTTGCCGCCGTGACCGACGCGCTGCATGAATATTTGGTGCTGGTGTTTGCCGGCCAGGACCTGACGCCCGCGGAACAAAGCCGGTTTTCTCAACGTTTCGGGCCGGCGGAACCGCACCCCTACGGTTCCCGCGCCGGTGTGAATAACGAACACCCCGAGGTCATCGTGCTGGAAACCAAGCCGGGCCGCCGGGGTGCCCGCAACGATTTCTGGCATTCCGACATCTCCGCCTCGGAAGAACCGCCGGCCCTGTCGCTGCTGCATGCGCGGATCGTGCCCGAAGGCCGGGGCGATACCCTGTTTTGCAACATGTACCGGGCTTTGGAGACCTTGTCGCCGGCCTTGCAGGACATGCTGCGCGGGCTTGACGCCATGCATTCACCCGACGCCATCCGGCGCCGCAACTTGGCCGAACCGGATACGGATTCACCGCAGATTCCGGCAAATCTCGCGTCGTTCCGCCATCCGGTGGTGCGCACGCATCCGGGAACCGGGCGTGACGCGCTTTACGTCAACACCTTCTTCACCACGAACTTCGTGGACATGACGATGGAAGAAAGCCGGCCGTTGCTGGATTACCTGATGACCCATGCGACGCAGCCGGAAAACGTCTACCGCCACCGCTGGCAGGAAGGCGATCTGGTGATGTGGGACAACCGCGCGACCATGCATTACGCCGTGCGCGATTACGACGAAAACATGCCCCGGCGCATGCACCGCACGACGGCGGGCGGCGATCGGCCGTTCTTGAAGGGCCGGGCGACGGCGGCCTGATCCAAAATCGAATTGTGCGGGGACGGTTAGGCGGTCGAGACGGCGTCGAGCGGGCCGAAGACTTCGTCGAAGAAGGCGCTCAGGCTGGCGTCCGGGTTGACGTGCTCGAACTTGAACACGCCGATGCCGTTGGCAACCGTAACGCCGTCGTTGGAACAGGGCAGGCGCAGGATCACCGCGCGGCCCCGGTATCCGGCAAGGGTCTCGAACTGTTTGACTTCGCAATGGGGGGTCATCTCGTGCGTCAACCGGCCGCAGCCGCCGCGCGCACTCAGGCCGATGGCCTTGGGCGGCACCTCGATGGGGGAGCGGTCCGTGTAATCGGCGCCGAACGCCTGGGTCAGCCCGGCCCCCCAGAAGCGATAGACCGAGGCAAGCGGTTCCGGCGTTATATCGGTGATATTCATGAAGCGGACGGTTTCCGGGTTCAGCGCGTCCAGGTCGAACTCAGACAGCGCCGGCGCCGCCCTGTCGCCGCGCAGGCGTCGCCAATAATCCAGAACCTCACGATGGAAGGTCGGAAGATTATTTCCCGCCTCAAGAAACGTCGATTTGATGCGGACGGAGTTACCCACGGATGTGTTCACCAAGTTGCCTTGTCAGAATGAAATTTCTGTCAATTCAGACGCAATCATTGTGCCAGTTCCGCCTGTCCGGATACACCGGACATAAGATATAGAACCAGAAATACTCGGCATGGACGAATGATGGAATATTGGGTGCAGAAGTGCGAAAAATAATTCGATAATTCTAGAAATATCGTTGAAAATTTCGCTCATCATACCTAATCTAGGCACCATGGATACAGACCTTGCCGCCCGACAGCTTGCCGAACTGGGCAACCCGCATCGGCTTCTTGCCTTCCGCCTTCTGGTTAAGGCGGGGGCGGACGGCCTGTCGGTCGGTGACATTCAGGAACATCTGAAGATTCCCGGCTCGACCCTGTCACACCACGTGTCCCGCCTGGTCTGGGCGGGGTTGGTCGATCAGTCGCGGGAGGGCCGGACCCTGCGCTGCCGCGCCAATTTCGCCGCCATGCACGGCCTGATCGGCTTCCTGGCCGACGAATGCTGCACCGGCGTCACGGCGACCTGTGTCGCGCCGGCGGCCAAGATCGCCACCCCTTGATGACAAGAGACCTGCGATGAGCGAAACAATTTTCACCCCGCCCCTGCAAACGCCCGCCGATACGCCCGCATCTCCCCCCCGACCGGGATTGCTGGACCGCGTGAAGCGGATCGACCGCGTCCTTGCGGTCATTTTGGCGGTGATTTTCATTTTGGCGGTGCTCAACCGGGACCAGGCCGGCGCGAGCATCCTGTTCGTGGCGGATGCCTACGGCTTCATCGCCCCGTTCTTTCTGATGTCGGTGCTGGCCGCCGCCTGGACCAAGGCCACGGGCCTGGATCGCCAGATCGCCCGCGCCTTCACCAGCCGGCCCATGACGGCGATCTTCCTGGCGGCGCTGTTCGGCGCCTTTTCACCCTTCTGTTCCTGCGGGGTCGTGCCGATCATCGCCGGACTTTTGGCGGCCGGGGTGCCGCTGGCACCGGTCATGGCGTTCTGGATCGCCTCGCCGCTCATGGATCCGCAAATCTTCATCCTGATGGCGGCCGTGTTCGGTCTGCCGTTCACGGTGTTCAAGGCTGCCGCTGCGGTGATCATGGGCCTGGGGGCGGGCTATGGCACGCACGTTCTAGTCGCCCGGGGGGCCTTTGCCGATCCCTTGAAAGGAGCGGTCACGTCGTGCTGCGGGGCGCGCAAGAAGGCACTTGAGGGCGCTCCTGTGGAATGGGGTTTCTGGCGCGACCGGGACCGCATGACCCTGTTCCGCGACGAAAGCCGGATGATCGGCTGGTTCCTGTTCAAATGGCTGACCTTGGCGTTCCTGATCGAAAGCCTGATGGTCACCTATATCCCCGCCGATCAGGTCGGGCGCTGGCTCGGCGGTGGTGAATGGTGGACCATTCCCGCCGCCGTGATGGTCGGCGTGCCGGCCTATCTCAACGGCTTCGCGGCGATTCCCACCATCGACGGGTTGATGGATTTGGGCATGGCGCCGGGCCCGGCCATGGCCTTCATGATCGCCGGCGGTGTTACCTCGATCCCGGCCGCCATGGCTGTCTGGGCCCTGGTCAAGCGGGGAACCTTCCTGTGGTACATTGCGCTTGGGCTGACCGGGTCGCTGTTGGCCGGGATGCTGGCCCAGGCCGTTCTCGGCTGACTGCCGGATTTGGCGCAGCGAATACCGTAATTTTTACGCCATTGTCGGGTTGC
>DNMS01000171.1:0-1429 GCA_003488105.1 Rhodospirillaceae bacterium | reverse complement strand
AGCGCCGAAACCAAGAAAACCGTCGCCGCCATCTCGTTTCACGACAACAAGAACCTGTCCATCGATATCGAGGACGTCGTCGGCATCGACATCGGCACGCCGCAGGAATTGACGCCCGGCGTGTGGTTCGTCGATCTGATCATCCGTTCCGCCGTCGGCAACGTGTCGTTGCAGCTGACGTCGGACAGCCTGGAAAAGCTTCAGGGAATCCAGTCGAGCGACCGCTAGGCCGCCGGGCCCGATTTAGGCCGGCACCAGGGGCGTGCGCTTGACGCCGATCATGTTCATGCCCTCGATGCGGATCAGGCGTGTTTCGCTTTGCCGTTCCGGGCAGTGCACGTCGCCGACCTGATACACGCGGGCATCGCCCGGGACCATCTTATAGCTCTCACGCTCCTTGACCTTGCCGGGTTTGTCGCCTTGGGGCGGCTCGACGATGTCGTATTCCGTCATCTTGGTTTCGCCGAAGGCCTGGCCGTAAATAGCCCAGGACGGGCCGTGATCGTGCGGGTTGCCGGTTTTGGCGCCCTTGTACACATGGGTCAGGATGCAGAATCCCAGATCCGGGTCCTCATAAACGATCTTGCGCTCACCCTCGGCGGTTTCGCCCAGATTGGCTTCGACGAATTCAGGGTCCTTCAGCGCCTTTTCCACCAGCTTGCGGCTTTCCTCAAGCTGAACGGGGCTCTGCCCCTGGGTCAGTACCTGTTTCAGATCCTTGGCGAAGGCATCGAGTGAGTAGGTCATGGTGTCGAATCTCTCTGTTCGTCGGTGGGCGGTAGTTTATAAATCTATCACATCCCAAAAAATGATCTGCATCAAGATCTGCATCAAGGAGACATTCCATGAGCCCGCAATCCCATGTTCCCGCATCCAAGGTCGCCATCGTCACCGGCGCCGGCACCGGCGTTGGCCGGGCGGCGGCCCTGGCGCTGCTCGCCGACGGCTATTCGGTGACCCTGGCCGGCCGCCGCGCCGACATGCTGGAGGAAACCAAGGCCCTTGCGGGTGATGCCGGCAGCCGGGCCCTGGTTCAGCCCACGGACGTGACCGACCCCGACGCGATCAAGGCCATGTTCAAGGTCACCACGGACGCCCACGGCCGGGTCGACGTAATCTTCAATAACGCGGGCGCCAACGCGCCTGGAATTTTGCTCGAGGATTTGAAGGTTGAGGACTGGAAGCGCGTCATCGACGTCAACCTGACCGGCGTGTTCCTGTGCATTCAGGAAGCCTTCCGCGTGATGAAGGCGCAATCGCCCATGGGTGGGCGGATCATCAACAACGGATCGATCTCGGCCCACGCGCCGCGGCCCGATTCCATCCCCTATACGGCGACCAAGCACGCGGTCACGGGCTTGACCAAGACGGCGGCCCTGGACGGGCGCAAGTACGACATCGCGGTCAGCCAGATCGACATCGGCAATGC
>DNMS01000041.1:15305-17018 GCA_003488105.1 Rhodospirillaceae bacterium | reverse complement strand
GCCTCACTGCCTCTGTGGTTCAACAAAAGAAAACCACAGAGGCACAGAGACGGTGAGAAGGAAGGGTGAGATGCCTGACCTTGTCCCGTTCCTTGGAGGAACGGCTGGTCCATTTACTTCCCGAATTTGTTCCAGTGGGCGCCGAAAAGTTCTTCTTCCGACGGCTTGTCCTCGGGAATTTCCCGAACCAGATGGGTGATGTTGATGAAGTGCTTGTAGTTCAGGTTTTCCGAAATGGAATTCCCGGCCCAGGTGCCGCAGCCCATGGTCAACGTGAATTCAAGCCCGTTGGTAAAGCTGCCGCCGTTGCCGAAGGTATGCGCCTGATTGACCAGCACGCGCACGACCTTCAGGTCCGCGGCCAGCTCATCCGCGTGTTCCTGGGTCTTGGTGTGGATGCCGACGGAATGGCCCATGCCGACGAAGTCGAGAATTTTCTGCACCTGCGCCTTGGCGGCCTTGAAGTCCGGCACGCGGTAGACGGTGAGGACAAGTGACAGCTTTTCATCCGAGAACGGATGTTCCTTGCCGACGTTTTCCGCCGGTTCCTCGACAATAAAGAAATCAGCCTTCGCCGCCTCTTCCGGCAGACCCGCTTCCTTGGCGAAAATGTCCGGGTCCTTGGCGATGACGCGGCGGTTCAGGTGCCCGTCCTGCCACAGGGTGTCTTTGACCTTGGCTTTTTCTTCCGCCGTGCAGACATAGGCACCGACGGATTTCAGCGCCGCGATTGCCTGATCGTAAACACTGTCGAGAATGACGACGGAGTTTTCCGACGAGCAGGAGGTCGAATTGTCGAAGATCTTGGACATGCGGATTTTCTCCGCGGCGTCCTTGAAGTCCGCCGTGTCGTCGATGATGACCGGCACGTTCCCGGCCCCCACGCCGATACAGGGCGTGCCCGAGGAATAACCCCGGCGCACGTTGTTCTGCGAGCCGGTGATGACGACCAGATCGACCGCCTTCATCAGGGCCTGGGTCAGGGCCTTGTCGACCGGGGCCGGCAACACCTGTACCAGATCCTCGGGGGCGCCGACCTTCTTCAACTCGGCCCGCATGTAATCGACCGTCATGGTCGTGGTTTTCATGCCTGCCGGCGACGGTGCGACGATCACCGCGTTCTTGCCCTTGAGCGCGAACATGGCCTTGTTGACCGGAGTCGCCGCCGGGTTGGTCGAGGGGCTGACGGCGCCCACCACGCCCACCGGCTTGGCGTATTTGACCAGGCCCTTGGCCTTGTCTTCCGCGATCACGCCGACGGTCTTCACCCGCATCAAGTCGCGCAGGCAGCCGAAGGTCTTACGCTGGTTCTTGATGATCTTGGACTTGACGTTGCCGAGGCCCGTGTCTTCGACGGCGATCCTGGCCAGTTCCTCAGCTCGGCCGGGCTCGTAGATCGACCAGGCAAGGGCGGTCACGGCCTCGTCCACCTGGGCCTGATCCGCATCCGCGAAAGCCTCCATGGCGGCACGGGCGCGGGTCATCAGGCCGGCGATAACCTGTTCGGGGCCGGTATCGGCCGCCAGTTGAGCAGTGGCAGTCATATGTCTTCTCCTAAAGGCGTGGCGGTCCGGCCCCCAGNNCCCCAGGCCGGAGAACAGCCGGGGTCAAACGGGTTTGGTGCCCTTGATCTGGGTCCGGTGCATGACGCGGCGGGCCGAGGCATCGAAGGGATCCCGGCGGTGCATGGCGCAGCGGTTGTCCCACATCACC
>DNMS01000041.1:12926-15159 GCA_003488105.1 Rhodospirillaceae bacterium | reverse complement strand
GCAGCGGTTGTCCCACATCACCACGTCCCCGACCTGCCATTTATGATGCCAGTAGTATTTTTCCTGCGCCGTATGGGCCCAGAGTGCATCCAGCAGTTCTTCGGATTCTGCCAGCGGCAGACCCACGACATAGGCGTTGCGGCGACGCCCCAGATACAGTGCCTTGCGCCCGGTCACCGGATGGGTGCGGATGATGGGGTGCACCGCGCCGGGACAGCTCGTCACGTCCGTGACCTCTTCCGCCCCTTCTCGCAAGTAGCCCGCCGAATTGGTTGAATTGTCGTGCTTGATCTGGCGCCCCTTGATGCGCAGGCGCAGGTCTGTCGGTAGGTCCAACAGCGCCTTGTACATGTTGAGAAAGCCCGTGTTGCCACCGGTTTCCGGTACTTCCATACCCCATAGCAGACTTGCCGTCGGCGGTTCCGCGATATAGTTCATGTCCGTGTGCCACACGGATTCCCCGGCACCGAGGGAACCCAGGGCGACCCCGTTTTCAACGACATTGGAGATCACCAGGATTTCCGGATAACCCGAGACGAAACGCTTGCCGTTTTCGTTGGGCGGCGCCTGATCAAGAGTTCCGACGCGACGGGAAAAAGAAACCAGGGCATCGTCGGTCATGTTCACCTGATTGCGGAACAGCAGCACGCAATGGTCCATCCAGGCGGCATGGATCTGATCGAACAAGGCGTCGTCCACGGCTGACAGGTCCACGTCCAAAACCTCTGCGCCGATGGCGTCAGACACCGGGCGCACCCGGATGTCGCCGCCCCGGCCGCCGCCGGAAACCGATTGTTCAAGTGATGTCATCGTTGCACCCTTCCTGTGTTGTCTTGCGCGATGCCCTTGCGGACCTCGTCCGTTAGGGGCTGAAGACCTTCCTGGTCCTCGGCGAAAAAGGATTCCAGCGCCGCCGCCGACTCGTTCAACAGCGCCAAATGCTCCAGGGCACGAGCCATGGGCAAACGGGCTTCCGGCGCATGCACGGCCAACCCCGCGATGACCCGGCCCTTGGGGTTGCGGATCGGCACGGCCAGGCCGATCAGGCCTGGGGTGTTTTCCTGGTCGTTGGCGGCGTAACCGCGGCGCCGGATGGCGGCCAGTTCGTCTTCCAGGCGGTCGGGATCGGTAATCGTGTGGTCGGTCAATTGGGTCAACGGCAGCACGCGCAAAAGACGGCGCCGTTCGCGGGCCGGCAGGTGTGACAACAGCAGCTTGCCGATACCGGTAGCATGCAGGGGAACGCGCGATCCCACGCCGTACTGGATGCGCAGCGGCCAGTCGCATTCGACACGCTCCACATAGACAACCTCGTCACGGGCAAGCACGCCCAGATTGCAGGTTTCACCCAGGCGTTCGACCAGATTCTGCAGAACCCGGCGCACGGGCGCGGCGCGGGTGCCGGCGGTCAGTGCCTGCATGCCCAGGTCGATCATGCGCGGGCCGACGGAATAGCTGTCGCCGCCGGGATCGCGTCGCAACAGGGCGTTTTCTTCAAGTTGCTTGACCATGCGATGAACGGTCTGGCGCGGCAGGTCCGTGCGTGCCGCGATGTCACCCAGGGACAGGGCCGACGGCTCGTCCAACAAAACCTCAAGCACCGCAAGCGCCTTACCGAGGGCGCTGCCGGTTCCGTTCTGCGTGGAATCGGGCATGACTTAGGCCTTCCCGTCCAAATACCGGAAAAGAGGAACGTGGGGCATCGCTGATCGAGGCGTCATCATCCGTTTCTGCTCCCGCTTGCGTTCGACGTCTTCGCGCCGTCGCCCGATCATACGCAACATCAACATCATTTCAACATAAATTAGGTGTTTTTTGTCTCAATTTTAAATAATTTGCACTTTTTTGAAACTGGCTGGCCCCGCATGATTGACAGCCTCCCCGGAATCCGGCATCGCATTCTCATGTTCCAGGGCTTCCAGATGATCCGCTTCGCATTGATTTTCCTGACCGTTCTGGCGGTCGCCTGCCCCCCTGCCCAGGCCCAGCGTCCGGCGCCGGGATGCAAGGCGCCGACGGCCGTGTGCCAGGCATCGGCCCGGGTATTTGCCATTTCATCCTACGATCCAGTCGGCAGCGCCGTGCTGATCGAACCGGGACTTCTCATCACCAACCGGCATGTCGTCGCCGACAACTCCCGAGCCCAGGTCTTTATGTCCGACGGCAGCCAACGCATCGCCGACGTGGTGCCCACGTCCTATCCCGGCGACCTGATCCGCTTCGCATTGATTTT
>DNMS01000041.1:12502-12797 GCA_003488105.1 Rhodospirillaceae bacterium | reverse complement strand
TCCTATCCCGGCGACCTGATCCTGTTGCGCCTCGACGGCTTGGTCGTGCAGCAGCCCCTGACCCTGGGCAACGCCGAAATCGATCAACAGGTCTACGCGGTCGGCGCCGACGTGGGCCGCAGCGCCATCCGCGCCTATCTGCCGGGCCGCGTGGTCGCCGTGCCGCCGGCCGACAAGCCTCTGGCCCGTGTCCACCATTCGGCGCGCAGCCAACCGGGGAATTCAGGCGGCGCCCTGTTTGCCCGCGACGGATCGTTGGTCGCGATCATCGCGTCCGGCGGCGAGGGCCGGAACG
>DNMS01000041.1:7363-12288 GCA_003488105.1 Rhodospirillaceae bacterium | reverse complement strand
GCCCAGTGCCCGCATCGGTCTCGCCTACCGCAAATGTTCCGAAGCCCTGGACGCCGTGCGCGGCGGCGGCCGGCACATGGCGCCCAGCAACGTGGAATTTCTCTACACGCAATGCCTCGCCACCGGGAATCGTCAGTTGTACGACGACGCGGGCCGCACGCTCGGCCGTCAGCAGTTCCTCGATCAGGCGCTCGATCTGTTCGAAAAATCCCTGGACCAGGACCCCAACGGCCTGAACACGCGGCTGTCCATGGCCATTTCCCTGCATGTGGCGCAGCGTTACGAGGACGAAATCCCTCATCTGAGAGCCTTGATCAAGGCCCTACCGACGGATCCCCAAGTGTTGCGCCTGGCGATCCAGGCGGGGAAATGGGGTGGGGACGACATCCTGGCGCAAAAGGCCTATGCGCTTCTGTTGGAACATCATCCGCAACTGAAGCCCGTGGCGGAACGCTTCATGCAACAACCGCCACCGCCTCGGCGCGGAAGCAAGACGGTGAAATAAGCCTGCACCGAGTTCGCCTCAGCCTTCGAAATCGTCCGTCGGATCGGGGATCCAGCCGTGGCGCAGCAAGACAGCGCCGCCGCCGAACGGCTTGCGCGCACGTTTGAGGATCGACGCCTTCAACTCGGGCCCGCGCCAGTCGGGATGCCGGGCCAGAAACCGCGCCGCCAGGGCCGTGACCCTGGGCACGGCGAAGGACGACCCGGACGCCTTGCCCGCCGCCCCCCTGTGGTCCGTCACCGCGACCTGTTCGCCCGGGACCATGACGTCGACCCGCGACGCCCCCCAGTTGGAGCCCCGGGCCAGGCGGCCGTCGGCGTCGGCGGAGGTCACGGTCAGGATGTTGTCGAGGGCGAGGGCGGCCGGAAAGACCGGCACCTTGTCCAGATCACGCCCGTCGTTGCCGGCGGACACGATGAACAACATATGAGGCCGCGCCTTGGCCGCCTGAGCGAAAGCCTGCCAGTCGGCTTCGGTGTTGGAGCCCATGGCCATGTTGACGATCACTGCTCCGGCCCTGTCAGCATGGGCCACCAAGTCCCCGAACCGCGTCATGTCCGGGCGCGGATAGCGGTAGGGCAGGATCACCGTCCCGGGCGCTTCACGCAGGATGATCGAGGTCACCGCCGTGCCATGGTGCAGGGGAAAGAACGGCGAGCGCGCGGTATCCAGATCGAACGGACGCACGTCCATGTCCCAAAAGTCGTATCCCAGCAAGTCCCCGGCATCATCCCGCGCCAAGCGCCCTCGAAACAGCGGCAGGGTGTAATTGACGCCGGTGTCGATGACGGCAACGCGCACGGCCTCTTGCGCTGTCGG
The DNA here is from genome assembly GCA_003488105.1 of Rhodospirillaceae bacterium. The sequence goes on along the minus strand of DNMS01000041.1, from coordinate 10,964 downwards.
CGGGCCGGCCGGGACGGGCGGGTTCAGGGCTTCGCGGAACACCACCTCGGCTAAATCGGCGGACAGGACTTCAAGTGTATCCGCGCGACCATCTGAATCGTAGATCAGACGGCGGCCCTCGGTCACCCGACAATCGCCCGAGGCGTTGACGGCGATGACGGGACGCGCGCCGGCCGGCGCCGGGGCATGCCATTCCAGGCTGATGCGGCGCAGGCGGCCGCCGGGCGACAGACGGCTGATCACCCATTCCCCGCCCTCCGGCATGAGGATGCGATGCACCGTCCTGAAGGGGTTATCCGCAGGCCCGTCCTGGCGCGCTTCAAGCAGGCGGCCGCCTGTCAACACACGGCGCAGGCCGGCCGTATCGGCGGACTTCAGAGGGCAGACGGCGGCAAGCACCGCCACGGCATCCGGTGCCGTCGCCGCCACCGCCGGATGCCAGAACGGGCTCAGCCCCCAAACCCCCGCTGCGGCGAATACGGTCAAGGATAAATCCGCCATCTGCCTGCTCATCGGACCTCCTTACGGGGACACTCTCATGCCGTGCGCTGGACCAATCCCGAACAAATCATTGGTTCACGGCTGATAATCTGTACAAATCCAAGGTGTTGAATGCCATACTCGGCGCCAACTTGCCTAGAATTCAGTTTCGGCGCGCGAATGTCGCTGCGGTGCCGAGGGGGTTTTGTGGTGTTTGCACGGAACAGGAGCTGCTGCGTTGGCTGCCGCTAGGGTCGTATACACGACGACGTTCGTGCTCTATTGCCGCGCGTCCGAAGGCGATTGGGCGCATCAGGGCGAGTGGGCCGAAACGGATGAGTTCGAGGCTCTGACCGCCGCACATAACGCCGACGACCAGGCGAAATGGCAAGCCGTGCGCCTGATGAACCGGCGCACCTATCCCGACGGCCGCCCGCCGCAAGAAACGATTTCCTGGATGACCGGCATTCCCCGGGCCGGAAAAAGCAAGCCACGCGGGAGCAGTGGCGGAAGCAACGGCGGTAGTGATGGTGGCGGCAGTGAGAATGGCCGCGAAAGCGGCGGCCGGGCCACGGGCGCCGACAGCAACGACACCCCCGGGAAGAAACGCCGGAAAAAGCGCAAGGGCGGCGCTGAAAGTGCGGGCGAAGCCTATAAAAAAATTGCCAAACAGCACCTGGAAGCGACGGGCGCCATCGGCGGGGCTCACTCGGTCAAAAAAGCAGCCGAAGAAGCCGCCTTGCGCGAGGCCGAGGCCGGAAAGCCCCCGAAGTCGCCCATGATCGCCGTCGGCACACGCCTGGTCACGGTCTTCATCATCACGGCGGTCATCACGCTTGCCGGAAAAATACCGCTCGAGATCCTGCACAAGAAACTGGCTGCCACCGGCTTCGACATTCCCGGATTCATGATTGCGGGATATGTTTTTGGGTTCGCCATCGCCGCCCTGATTTTGGCCAAGATTCTCCTCAAGGAAGGCGATATGGAAATCCTGATCCAGTATTTTCAGGATGCGCGGAGCAGCGGGCAGGACGACGACGAATTCGATGCCTACGATTCCGGACTCGGCAGTTGGCGCGAGGACGCGATTGACGATGATCCCATGGGCGCCTTGGAAGAAGAGGCCATCGCCGACAGTGGCGCCGCGACAATGGCGTCCGGGCTGGATTACCCCCCGGAAAACGTCCCGGCGGAGCCGCGCAAGACCATGCTCAAATTTCTCGAACTCGCCTTGGGCGCGATCCGCAGCCAATTGGCCAAGCTCGACAAACTGGGCAAGTTCGGGCTGAACCTGTACCTCGCCGGAGCCGGCGATCAGCTTGCCAAGTACAGCGGCCTCGAGGGGGCACAGCGCAACGGCATGATTTCCGAAGCCATCGTCGCCATCGGCACCAAGAAGGCCATGGCCGGGCCGTTCTGCGACAAGTTCGCGGAGTACGAGAAGGATTCAAAAAGCCGCGCCATGATCGACGCCGGCCGTTCGGCCATGCAGCGCTTCATCGACGGCGACATCAAGGCCTTCGGCGAACTGCCCGCGGTCCTTGAAGGATTCACCTCCAACAAGGCGGCCAAGGCCACGGCCCAGGGCGTCGTCGTGGTCATGTTCACGGACCTGGTGGGATCGACCAAGATGACCCAGGAACTGGGTGACGTGGGCGCCCAGCAGGTCGTGCGCATCCACAATGCCATCGTGCGCAACGCTCTTGCCGCCTACCACGGGCGCGAGGTCAAGCACACCGGCGACGGCATCATGGCCGTGTTCTCAAACGCCGCCAACGCCGTCGCCTCGACCATGGTGATTCAGCAGGAACTGGCCAAGCACAACGGAACGCAGGGCAGCCTGCCGGTCAAGGTGCGCATCGGGCTCAATGCGGGTGCCGCGGTTCAGGAAGAAGACGATTTCTTCGGCACCACGGTGCAGTTGTCCGCCCGCGTGTGCGACAAGGCGGATGCCGAACAGATCTTCATCACGCAATCGGTGCGCGATCTGGTGACCGGCCATTCGATCCAATTCCGCGATGCCGGCAACTTCGACATGAAGGGCATCGAAAAGCCCGTGCCGGTGTACGAGGTCGTCTGGCGCGCCGAGCTTCAGGCGGTCGGCTAAGCCGCATCTCCTCGCATTATGACGATCAGGCGGCGGCGGCGCGGTGGCGCTGACGCAGGACCGGCTCCGGTCCGCGCAAGGCTGGCTGATAGGCGTGCCGAAATTCACCGAGGGCCGCCCGCCAATCGGCTTCCAATTTGTCCGCCGGATGGTCGCCGGAAATTTCCAGGGCGTCGAACCCACAGCGGTGCATGGCGCGGTATTGGTCACGCAGCACGTCACCCACGGCCCGCACCTCGCCCTTGTACCCCAGGCGCTCCTTCAGCATGCGCGCATGGGAATAGGCCCTGCCGTCGCCGAACTTGGGAAACTCAAGCGCCACCACGGCGAAACGGGCAAGGTCGTCCTTGATCACTTCCGGCGACTGACCGCTTTCCAGGCGAATGCCCAGACCGTCCGTGCGCCCGGCAAGCGTATTGTGCTCCGCCTGCCAGCGGGTAAGGGTGACGATCACCGGACCCGTTTCCGGCACCGCGTCGCCGTCGGTGACATGGATCCAGGAATTCGTGGTAAGGGATCCGTCCTTAAGCAGCTTTGTCATAGAGGCTCTCCTTGAAGGGGGCGTCGCCGACCCGGCGGAAGGTATCGATGAACCGTTCCTTCGGCTGGCGGATAGCAAGATAGGTGTTCACCACGGTTTCGATCGCATCGACGATCTCGGCGGCGGAAAAGGCGGCGCCCACCTTGGTGCCGATGGCCGCGTCCTCGCCGGGCGCACCGCCCAGGGTGATCTGGTAGTACTCCTGGTCCTTGCGGTCGACGCCCAGGATGCCGATATGGCCGACGTGGTGATGGCCACAGGCATTGATGCAGCCGGAGATTTTCAGACGCAATTCGCCGATGTCGTACTGGCGGTCCAGATCGGCGAACCGCTGGCTGATCCGCTCGGCGATGGGGATGGAGCGCGCGTTGGCGAGCGAGCAATAGTCGAGCCCCGGGCAGCAGATCATGTCGCCGATATGGTCCAGGTTGGCGTCGGCCAGGCCCTGCTCGCGCAGCGCCAGCCAAAGGTCG
>DNMS01000041.1:0-7271 GCA_003488105.1 Rhodospirillaceae bacterium | reverse complement strand
ATGGAGCGCGCATTGGCGAGCGAGCAGTAATCCAATCCCGGGCAGCAGATGATGTCGCCGATATGATCCAGGTTGGCGTCGGCCAGACCCTGCTCGCGGAGCGCCAGCCACAGGTCGTACAACTGGTCCTGGCGCACGTCGGGCAGCACCAGGTTCTGTTCGTGGGTGACCCGAATGCCGCCCAACGAAAAGGTCTCGGAGATATCCGCGACGGCGTCCATCTGATCCGCCGTCACATCGCCCGGCGGCACGCCCACGGGCTTCAGCGAGATATTGGCGATGGCGTAGCCCGCCGCCTTATGACGGGCGACGTTGACGCGCACCCAGTTGTTGAAATCCTTGTCTTCGAACCGGCGGGCGGTCAGGGCGGGCGGGTCATCGGCCAGGGCCTCGTAGGACGGCGGCGCGAAATAGGCGGCGATGCGATCGATTTCCGCAGCCGGAAGGTCAAGCGCGCCGCCTTGGGTATCCTCGAATTCCTTTTCAACCAGGCGGGTGAATTCCTCGGTTCCCGTTTCGTGAACCAGAATCTTGACCCGCGCCTTGTACATGTTGTCGCGCCGGCCAAGCATGTTGTAGACGCGGAGCACCGCTTCCAGATAGGCGAGCAGGTCCGCCTTGGCGACGAAGCCGCGGATTTTCTTGCCGATCATGGGCGTGCGGCCCAGGCCGCCGCCGACCCAGACCTCGAACCCAACCTCGCCCGCGTCGTTCTTCACGATGAACAGGCCGATGTCGTGGAAACGCACGGCGGCGCGGTCCGCGCCCACGGCACCCGACACGGCGATCTTGAACTTTCGCGGCAGGAAGGTGAATTCCGGGTGGAAGGTCGACCACTGGCGGATGATCTCGGCATAGATGCGGGGATCTTCGATCTCGTCCGCCGTCACACCCGCATATTGGTCTGCGGTGGTGTTGCGGATGCAGTTTCCGGACGTCTGGATCGCATGCATCTCGACACTCGCCAATTCGTCGAGGATATCGGCGACCAGGCTCAACTTCGGCCAATTATATTGAATGTTCTGGCGCGTGGTGAAATGGCCATAGCCTTTGTCGTAAGTGCGCGCGATATGGGCCAGCTTGCGCATCTGAACGGCGTTGAGCTGACCATAGGGAATGGCGACCCGCAGCATGTAGGCGTGAAGCTGCAGGTAGAGCCCGTTCTGCAGGCGCAGCGGGCGGAACTGTTCCTCGGTCATCTCACCGGCCATGCGGCGGGCGATCTGACCACGGAACTGTTCGACCCGGTCCTTGACCATGGCATGGTCGAATTCATCGTAGCGGTACATGTCGTTTCTTCTTTCCTTGCGAGATGCGGCCGTGAACGGCGCTTCAGCCGGCGACACCGTTCATGTGCACGTATTCAGCTTCCGAGCCCATGCGAAGGTGGTCCGGCACATCGTCACGGCCGAATTCGGGATGAACGGAAGGACCATAGGCGCGCAGACGTTCGCGGTAGCGCACGGGCGTCACCGCGCCCTCCGCATCCGTGACCTCGACCAGATAGGGGCCGACCACCATGCGGGCCTTCTCCGCCGCCTTGGCGATATCCTCCAAAAGCTTGGCCTCGTCCGCGTCCGCGGCAACGCGGGCCGCGTCGATCTTGGACGTCCACCCTCCGTCCTGCCCGAGGTAGATGACGACGCCGTCGGCAAGGCGATTACCCGTGACAACCTGTTGCACCATTGTTCCGTTCCTAACTTTCAAATCACATTGCGGCGGCGAGGGGCACCAGCCCCCCGGTTGCGGTGGACACATCGGCCAAGGCCGCGACATCGCCGATGACGATCAAGGCCGGCCCGGTAATCCGGTTCGCCCGCACCAGGGCGTCGAGGCCACGGACATGGCCGGTGAAAACCCGCTGGTCCGGGCGGGTGCCGTTTTCGATCACCGCGACCGGCGTATCGGCCAGACCGTGGCGGGACAGATCATTCGCGATGACGCCGGCGCCGCCGATGCCCATGTAGACGGCCAGCGTGGCGCCCGAACGGGCAAGCGCCGCCCAGTCGACGTCCGGCGCGTTGCCGTCACCTTTATGGCCGGTCACGAAAGTGACGGCCGAGGCATGGCCCCGATGGGTCAGGGGAATGCCGGTGGCCGCGGCGCAGGCCGTGGCAGCAGTAATGCCGGGCACGACCTCGGCCCGGATTCCGGCGGCATTGAGAGCCTGAAGCTCCTCGCCGCCGCGCCCGAACACGAAGGGGTCGCCGCCCTTGAGGCGAACCACCCGTTTGCCCAGGCGAGCCTCGGCGATGAGGATGTCGTTGATTTTATCCTGGGGCACTGGATGGCAGCCCGGGGCCTTGCCCACGTCGATACGGTCAGCATCACGACGGGCGAGGTCAAGCACGCCGTCACCCACCAGACGGTCATGGACGATGACGTCGGCCTGTTCCAACAATCGCTGACCACGCAAGGTGATGAGATCCGCCGCCCCCGGCCCGGCGCCGACGATATGGACGATGCCGTCCTGTTCGAGACCCCGGCGGTTGACGTAGGACAGCATGTCTTCCGCCGCCCCGGTTTCGTCCCCGGCCAGCACGCGGGCGGCGATGGGCCCGTCGAAGAACGCGTCCCAGAAGCGCAGACGCGCCCGGCCCCCCGGCACCATGGCCTTCACCGCGCCCCGAAAGCGTTCGGCGAACACGGCCAGACGGCCCAGGTTGGGATGCAGCAGGCGTTCGATGGCCGCCTTGACCCCCCGTGCCAGCACGGGCGCGGCGCCGCCCGAGGACACGGCCACGGTGATGGCGTCCCGTTCGATGATGGCGGGGGTGATGAAATCGGACAGGTCCGGCCGGTCGACCACGTTGACCGGCACGCCGGCCTTGCGGGCGGCGGCGGCAATCTGGCGGTCGACGGCGTCGATGCCCGTGGCGCCGTAGGCCAGGGCCATACCGGCGAGATCTTCGGGCTGGAAGGCCCGGGCCTGCCAGTCGATGTCGCCCGCTTCAAAAAGATCGAGGATTTCGTCATTGGCGTCAGGGGCGACGACGGTGACCCATGCATCCGCCTTCAGCAACAGGCGCAGCTTGCGCGCCGCCGCCTCGCCGCCGCCGGCGATCAGCACGGGCCGATCCTGCACCGTCAAAAAGATGGGAAACTGCCGCATGGGTCGTCTTCGCCTTGTCCTGCGTATGGCCGGGGCGGAAACCCAGGGGAATTCCGCGCCGGCACATATTTAACAAAAATTATTCGTGGATTATCCAAGTATTCACAGATGGAATGTGGTTCAAATTAATAATTTCGTCAACTTAAATGTACTTCATATTTTTCATACAAAAATTTAATGTATTTATTGAACGGCAGAAACCCGGGGCCAACGCCCATTCTCAAGAAATCGTGAGGAGATGCCGTCCCGGCGGCACCGCCGGGTGGGGGAATACAGGGACGCCCTAGACCGCCATGGCCATGCCATCGCGGCCCGGGTCGGCGCCGCCGTCGACCCGGCCGTCCTGCAGGCGAATGGCATGCACGCCCGCGAAGTGGAAGTTGATGGGATAGCGCCGGGTGCGGTAGCCCCGCCCGCTGAGGTCGGCCTCGACCCCACGAGGGATGCGGTTGACGATTTCGATGATGTCGCTGGTTGCCGAGAACCGGGGGGCCGATACGGCCTGCTGCGCGTCCATGCCGAAATCCACATGATTGAGGATCGCCTGCAGCACGCCCATGGCGATATAGGTGCCGCCGGGCGCGCCGACGATGAAGCGGGGCTGATCGCCCTCGAACACGATGGTCGGCGCCATGGAGGTAAACCGTGCCTTGCCGGGCGCGAGAGAGCCGACCTGCCCCGGCCGGGGGTCGAACACGCCCATGCAGCCGTTATAGATGAAGCCGAGACCGTCCGTGGTCACGCCCGACGGCATGCCCAACGAATGGGTCAGACTGACGCAATCGCCCGCACTGTCGACGACACATAGATGCGTCGTGTCCTTGCTTTCCTTGTCGCGGCCAACGCGCGGCACATGGGTCACCTCGCCCGCCTTGATGCGCGCAGCACATTCCGCCGCGTATCCCTTGTCCAGAAGATGCGCCACGGGCACGTCGACGAAACGTGGATCGCCCACGCTGCGGTCCTTGTCGACGGTGGAGATCTTCATGGCCTCGGCGATCGTGCGGATGTAGTCGGGCGAGTTGTGGCCCATGGCCGCCAGGTCGAAGTTTTCCAGGATGTTCAGCATCTGCAGGACCATGATCCCGCCGCCCGGCGGCGGGCAGGACGAGACCCGGAGCCCCCGGTACTCGGTCCACAAAGGCTGGGTTTCCTCGGGCCCGCAACCGGCAAGGTCAGCCGACGAGATCAGCCCGCCATTGGCCGCCATGTCCGAGGCGATTTTGCCCGCGATCTCCCCGTTGTAGAAATCATCGGCACCGTGTTCAGCAATTCGCGACAGGGTGCGCGCCATGTCCGGGTTGGTGATGGTCATGCCGGGCGTCTTCAGGCTACCGTCGGCGTTCAGATAGGTTCTGGCCGTGGCCGGGCTGGCGCGCAGGTATTCGATGTGCTGCACCCGACCGGCCGGTTCTTCCTGCGTCCAGAAGCGGTGCATGTGCGGGCGGATCATGTAGCCATTCGTGGCAAGCGCAATGGCCGGTCGCAGCAGATCGGCGAGCGAGCGCGTGCCGAACCGCGTGAGCGCCGCATCAAGGGCACGGAGCGTCTCCGGCGTGGCGATGGCCTGATAGCCGACCTCGTTGACGCGGCCTTTCAGGATGAAGCCGAAGCCGTCTTCGGCCTCCCGCTCCAGAAGATCCTGCCACATGGTGTCGGTGACGGCACCGGGAGCGCGGGCGTGGAAATCCAGGCACAGGTGCTGGCCGACGGAGGGAAGATAGAGGTGCATCGAGCCGAAGCCGGCGATGCCGCACATGAAGGGGTCGACCACCGTCTGGGCCAATGCCGTCGCGACGGCGGCATCCACGGCGTTGCCGCCTGATCTCAAGATTTCCGCGCCGACCTCGACCGGTTCCGGCTGCGGTGCGACCACCATGCCCTGCGTCATGTTCCCCCCATCCTCGTTATTTTGGAATTTCCATTCCAGAAATGTTCGGGGGTCAGTCTCGCCCAGGCAGGCCGCCCCGGCAAGCCCCCTACTCGGCCGCCTTTGCGGGCTTGTCCCGTTCCGTCGCCGGCAGGTCACCGAGCGGCCCGAGCGCGTCCTTGTCGCGCAGGAACATGGGCTTGGACTGCATGTAGAGGGTCAAGAGCCGTGTCAGCGCCATGACCGAATCAAGATGCGTGCGCTCATACCCATGCGACGCGTCGAGCGCGAAGCACAGCAGCGCCGTGCGGATGTCGTTGCCGGCCTCCAGCGCCGCCGCCGCATCGGAACGGTAGAAGCGGAACACGTCGCGGGAATGCTCGATCCCGTGGCCCNNTGCGGATGTCGTTGCCGGCTTCGAGCGCAGCCGCCGCGTCGGAGCGGTAGAAACGGAACACATCACGGGAATGTTCGATCCCGTGGCCGACGCACATGTCGATCAAAGAGCGCGACAGATGCCAGTCGAAAGGTCCCGAGGAATCCTGCATGGCGATGGTCACGCCGTATTCGGATGTGTGCTGACCCGGTGCAATGGTGCCGTTGTCGATGGATACAAGTTCGGCTACGTCACCATGCAGCACTGCAGAGGCACCGACGCCGACTTCTTCCGTGATGGTGAACAGCAGATGGCAATCAATGGGCAGCACCGTGCCCGCACGCGTGACCGCCCGTGCCGCCGCCAGCAGCGCCGCAACCCCGGCCTTATCGTCCAGATGGCGCGAAAACACGAAACCGTTGGGCATGAATTCGGTCATCGGATCGATGGAAATCGTGTCGCCCACATTGATGCCGAGCGCCCGGACCTCGTGTTCGTAGCCGACGCGCTCGTCCAGGCGCAGTTCGACCTCGGACCATTCCGTGGGCTGGGTATCGATGGCTTCGTTATAGGTATGGCCCGATGCCTTGGCCGGCAGGATGGTGCCGCGGAAGGTTCGCCCGCCGTCGGAATGGACAGTACAGCGGGCCCCCTCGGCGAAGCGCGACGACCAATGGCCGATCGGCACGACTTCCAACCGCCCACCCAGGCGGAATCCCTTGACCATGGCGCCCAGGGTATCAAGATGGGCCGCGATGGCCCGGTCGGGCGAGGCTTCCTCACCTTTCAGGTCGGCGCGGATCGCCCCCCGGCGGGTCAACTCGAACGGGATGTCGAGCTCTTTCAGTTCCGCGCAGACCAAGCCGACGACTTCGTCCGTCATGCCGGTCGGGCTGGGCGTGGCCAAAAGCTTGGCCAGGATTTCGACCATGTAGTCTCGGTCTATGAAAAGGTCGTACTTCACGTAATCGCTCCTTTCCCGCTTGCGGGAGTCTTCACCAATTCCTGGCGTGTTTCGGGAAACAGGAAATCGACGAATTTCTGCGCCGTCGGCTGCGGCTCATGATTGGCCAGGCCGGGGCGCTCGTTGGCTTCAATGATACGGTAGTCGGGCCCGTCCACACGGGGAACCATGAAATCGAACCCGACCACGGGAATACCCAGAACCTGACGCGCCGCCAGGGCGGCATCGCGCAGTACAGGGTGCAGGTCGTCGGTCACATCGTGGATGGTGCCGCCGCAATGCAGGTTGGCGGTCTTGCGGACCTCCAACACCACGCCGTCACCCAGGATGGAATTCATGCCGTGGCCCTGGGCCTGCAGGCAACGCCGGGTTTCATCATCGATGGGGATGCGGCTTTCGCCCCCCGTGGCGGCGGCGCGGCGACGCGACAGGCGCTGGATCAGCTCCTGGATGTTGTGCTGTCCGTCGCCGGTGATGCGCGGCGGCCGACGCACGGCGGCGGCGGCGACCTCGTCGCCGATGACGATGATGCGCAGATCCCGGCCGTTGACGAATTCCTCGCCGATCACATGGTCGGACTGGTCACGAACTTCGTCGAAGGCGGCGATCGCCTCGTCCTCGGAACACAGATCCACGAACACGCCCTGCCCCTGTTCGCCCCGGGCCGGTTTGATGACGATGCGGCCGTACTTCTCCAAAAACGCCCGCACGTCGTCCCGGCTGCGCAGGCTGACCTGCCCCGGCATTTTCAAATCCGCCTTGGCCAAAAGGCGGTGGGTTAGCGCCTTGTCGTCGCAACGGCTCATGGCGACGGCGGAAGTCAGTTCGCTCAGACTTTCGCGGCAGGCGATGGACCGCCCGCCGAGCGTCAGGGTGAACGGGCCGGCCGCCGCATCCTCGATATCCACGTGAATGCCGCGCCGGCGCGCCTCGTCGACGATGATCTTGG
>DNMS01000288.1:479-3722 GCA_003488105.1 Rhodospirillaceae bacterium | reverse complement strand
TTCCACACGTTGATGGCGCCGATCGCCAGGGTCAGGTTGACCTGTTCGGCGTCAGTGAATTCGGCCTTCACCAGTTCATAATCCGCGTCCGGGGCCCCCGTTTCCGCGAGTCGGGTCAGGGCATCGGTCCAGGCCAGGGCCGCCCGTTCACGGGGGCTGTACAGCGTGGATTCCCGCCAGGCGTTCAGCATGTACAGGCGCATTTCGCTTTCACCGTGCTTGCGCAGATCGGTCGTGTGCATGTGGATGCAGAAGGCGCATCCGTTGATCTGCGACGCGCGCAATTTGACCAGTTCCAGCAGGTTGTGGTCGAGCCCGCTGGCGGCCAGCGCCACCTCAAGTGCCTGCATCGCCTTGATGGGGGCTTGGGCTAATTTGAAAGGCTCGTTCAGTCGCGGTGTCATGTCGGTCTCCATCGTCAAAAGGGGGGTGTGCCCAGATGACGAGATGACGGAGGCGATTGTGACATGCGGCGGAAGTAATTTCCGTCGTGCGGCTTTCTAAGGGGCGCGTGACCGCAGGGCGTCGAGGCTCCATTTACCGCCGCCAGCTGCCGCGATGTAGAGGAACGCGAAGCAGTAAAGCGCGGCCAGTTCCCCCCCATTCAAAATCGGGAAAAAGCCCTGCGGCAGATGCGCCAGGAAATAGCCGACGGCCATGGTTCCGGAACAGACGAAGGCGGCGGGCCGGGTGAACAGCCCGATCGCCACCAGGGCACCACCCACCAGTTCGATCAAGCCGGCGGCACCAGCCAATGACAGCGGGTCGACGCCGCTGTATTGCGTGACCGGGAAACTGAGGAACTTCGTGGTGCCGTGCTGCAGGAACAACAGGCCCGTCATCAAACGGAGAAGACTGTAAAGGTGGTCCGTAAAGGGGTTTAGAAATTTCAAGGCGGCCTCCTGAGTTGGAACGGGACATTTTGCAGAACCGAAGTGCTGCCTGCACGGTGCTTACTTCAAGGCAACCGGCTGACCGTGCGGCGTTGCCAGGTAGGCATTCCGCCATTCCTCCGCGCGGTCGCTGACTTCGTCGTTCAGGGCCAGGCCTTTGTCGGCGCAAAGCCGTTCAAGTGCCGCCAGCCAGTGGTTGTAATAGGTCTCGCCCGTGTCTGGATCACCCGCCGCCTGGGCGCGCTTGATTTCGGCCCCGAGCGTGTTCGCCCATTCGTCGGCGGTGAAAATGCCCTTGTCGATCAGCGCATTGGCCAGAGCAAAGGCCTGGGCCTGCCAGGGCTCGCAGAACGCGGGGCCATCTTCCTGCTTCAAGGCCGTCATGCCGGCTCCAGATAAGGTTCCCAAAGGTCGGCGTAGACGGCCGACTTGGCGTCACCGTCGGGGCCCCACAGTTCGTCGCCTTCGAACCGCACGGAATAGAGAGGGTATCCCTCGGTCACGCCGGGCACATGGGTGTCCGGAAAGACATGGATGCCGTGCAGGCGCTGGATCACGCCGACCCGCCCCCGGGTGTAGCGGGGGGCGCGGGTATGGCCCTGGGGGTGAAAGTTCTTCACGCGCACGGCGTCGCCGACGGCGTATTGCGCTTGAACCGGTGCGTCGATATCCGCCGGTCCGCCGGCCTTGACTGCGTTCAAGGCTTCGTCCGGACTGGGCACATGGATGGAATTCGGGGCCGGTCCTTGCGGTTTGCCCGTCGCCATTTCCTCGGTCGTGACCAGGCCGGATTCTTTGAGAAGGACCTCTGTGCCGGTCAGCCAGTTTTCGTAATAGGTGTTCAACAGATAGCGCGCCGGGTGCTGCCGTTCGCGCGAATGGCGGCCCATGTCGATGTTCCAACGGCCGAGCAGGGCGGTCGCCAGGGTGAGGGAGAACGCCTTGCGCTCCCAATCGGCGTGGAACACGGGCTCCTCGTCCTGGGGTTCCGGGTTGATGGGGCCGAGGCCGTGCATGCCGCCGAGATCGTGGCCGCTGTTCATTCCGCCGCTCCCTTCAGTTCCTCGGGCGTCTTGGCTTGTTCGACGCCGATCATGGAATTGCGGGTAATCAGCTGTTCCAGTTGTTCCGCGGTCCAGCCGTCGGTGCCGGCGGGACGTTCGGGGATCACCAGATAGCGCATTTCCGACGTTGAATCCCAGACCCGGACATCCACGTCGCCGTCCAGGACCGTGCCGAATTCGGCCAAGACTCCGCGCGGGTCCGCCACGGCGCGGGACCGATAGGGGGCGGATTTGTACCACACGGGCGGCAGGCCCAGGACGGTCCAGGGATAGCAGGAGCACAGCGTGCAAACGACCAGGTTATGGACCTTGGGGCCGTTTTCCACGCAGACCATGTGTTCGCCCTGGCGGCCCTTGAAGCCGAAATCGCCGATGGCGGCGCTGGCGTCGTCCTGTAGCCATTGCCGATATTCGGGATCGGTCCAGGCGCGGGCGACAACCTTGCGGCCGTTCTGCGGGCCGACGTGGTGTTCGTAGCGGTCGACCAAGGCGTCCAGGGTGGCGGGATTGACCAAGCCTTTCTCCACCAGAAGGCTTTCCAAGGACTTCACGCGGAGTTCGATGTCCGATGGCGGTTCCGTATGGTCGTGATCGTGGTCGTGTCCATCGTGCGGCATGCGATTCTCCCAATTTGTCTGCGCCCATGGATGCGGGCGGGGGGATGATACAGCCTGAGGTGCGCATTCAACAATGCCGGAGAAACGGCTTTGGCCCGGAATCCCCGGGGTTATCCACGGCAATCTTTCCTGCGGTGGACAACTGACCGCAAACGGTTTCCGCGCGCCCGCCGAAGTGTGGAATTATTGCCGCATGTCCCATGCTGATTTCGTCCACCTGCGGGTCCATTCCGCCTATTCCCTGTCCGAAGGCGCCATCCGCCTGAAGGACCTGGCCAAGATGTGCCGGTCCATGGACATGCCGGCGGTCGCCGTGACCGACACCAACAACCTGTTCGGCGCCCTGGAATTCTCCCTGGCGGCCACGGACAATGGCGTTCAGCCGATCATCGGTTGCCAGATCTCCGTTCAGATGGAGGCCGAGGAGGCCACCGGCCATGCCATGGCGCCGTCGAACGGGGGCGGGCGGCGCGAACGCGAACCTTCGGTGGTCCTGCTGGTCCAGAACCCGGAAGGCTACCGCAACCTGTTGCAGATGCTGAAGGTCGCCTATCTGGACGGCGACGACAGCGAGGAGACGTCGATCTCGCTGGACACCCTGCTGCGACACAACGCGGGTCTGATCCTGCTGACCGGCGGGCCCGGCGGGCCGGTCGGGCGATTGCTGCA
>DNMS01000288.1:0-269 GCA_003488105.1 Rhodospirillaceae bacterium | reverse complement strand
ACGGCGGGCCGGTCGAGCGATTGCTGCAACAAGGCAAGGGCGACGCCGCGCGCGACCTGCTGACGCGTCTGGCGGCCGCTTACGACGGGCGCACCTACGTGGAAATCCTGCGCCACGGCATGGCGGTGGAAGAACAGACCGAAGGGGCATTCCTTGATCTGGCCTACAGGCTGGACCTGCCGCTGGTCGCGACCAACGAATGTTTTTACCCGACGCCCGACATGTTCGAGGCCCATGACGCCCTGATCTGCATCGCGGAAAGCGCCTAT
>DNMS01000083.1:2679-3193 GCA_003488105.1 Rhodospirillaceae bacterium | reverse complement strand
GTCATGACCGCCATGGCATTGTCCTTAACGATATCCACCGTAGATCCATCCGCCCCGCCGGAAAAACCCGGCGCGGGAAAAGTTAGGTGGTGCTAACTTGTTGATAGAGGTAACATATATCCTCTTCTGAGGGGCACTAGTTTACTTCGGCGCGGGGGCTCCGCGAGCTGATTAGGGCGGTTCGGCGATGTATGGGGCATTGCATTTAGTCACTCCAATTTTGCGACGCGGGACCGGCGCGCCGTTTGCCGGTCGCCGTGCCTTTTGTTTGTGTGCCGCCGGGGTGTTGGCGGTGTTCGCCGCCTTCGGAGCTGCCGCTCAGGACAAGCCGGAAAAGACCTTTCTTGGGCAAACCGTGACGCCGCTTGCCGGGACTTATGTCGTGACCAAGGACCTGAACGTGCGGGGTGAGCCCGACACCAACGGCGCGAAGGTCGGTAGTTTCCGTGAAGGCGACCGTGTGACGGTGGTCGGCAAAGCCAAGGGGAGTTGGCTGGCGGTGCGCGCGGACGGG
>DNMS01000083.1:437-2488 GCA_003488105.1 Rhodospirillaceae bacterium | reverse complement strand
GCTGGCGGTGCGCGCGGACGGCAAGGATTTGGGCTTCGTTTATAGTCCGGTGTTGATGCCTTTGATCGATGCCGTGATTGACGAGCCTTTGACGGGCAAGGCGGCGATTACCGGGGGCAGCTGTGCTTATCGCGCGGTGTTCGAAGGCGAAAGCCCCATCGAGGGCCAGATGTTCAATTCCGTCGATTACCGCGCGATGCTCGAATGTCGCCGCGACGGAAAGTCCTTCGCGTTCGAGATGCCGCTGTTCGTCACCGAAGGTCCGTACAACGGCGGCGTCAAGTCGGTCCACCAAATCGGCATGGACGTTCTGGAACTGGCGCAGGAATACGAGCGCGTGTTCTCAACCAATCTTTTATATGACGCGGAAAAGGGCGAAGTGCGCCTCGACACCGTTAGCGTCGACAAGTACCTGACCGTCGGTAAAACACGGTCGATGCCGGCAAAGACCGTTTCGTCGGCACTGGCCGCCGCCATCACCCTGGCGGTCCAATCCTGGTCGCCGGCGTTCTGGTCCGACTTCGCCAAGGCGCTTCGGGGCTCCGGCGGATAGCTTTCGCCGACGGGCGGATATCTCTCAATAGCGTGACTTTTTTGCATCGGTCGGGAACAGGATCGCCACCTGTCTTGCTGCCTGTCTTGTCTCTTGTCCGGGCGTTGCGGCAGTTTTGTCCGAATTTTCAGCGTTGGCCGGAAATTCGGGCCCAATTCATCGATTTTCACCTCAAAAAATGCCTATTATTTATGCATTTATATTTTGATGCGTTATTAATATGCATTCAACTGTGTTGTTTTTATCACATTCGGGCCAAAATTTTTATATAAGTAATTGAATTATAACAATAAAATAATTTATACGCATCTGGCATCCAATTTGCTACCACCAAACACAGTGGGGTGTACGCCTCGGGTAAACTGTGAAAAAGGATCAAGAAAATGGCATCTGTGGTGCGGCTTTTGAGTGCCCTCGGATTTGTGGCGGTGGTGGGTGCGTCCCTCCCGGCGCAGGCCGAAGATATGAAATTCCCCGGTACCTTCTCGGCCAACGCCGGCCTGGTGACCGAATATCGTTTCCGCGGTCTGGATCAATCGTCCCAGAAGCCGGCCATTCAGGGCGGCATCGATTGGTCGATGGACACGGGCGTTGCCGACACGTCCGTCTATCTCGGTACGTGGGGCTCCAACGTTGATTTCGGCGATAGCGACAAGGCCAGCGCCGAAATCGATTACTACGGCGGTATCGCCGGTTCCGCCGCCGGTATCGGCTGGGACGTGGGCTTTATCTACTACTCCTACCCCGGCGCGTCGGATGACGTTGACTACGACCTGTGGGAAGCGACCCTGGGTCTGAGCTACGACATCATGGACGGCCTGTCGGTCGGCGGTAATTATGCCTATTCGCCGGACTTCTTCGGCGGCAGCGGCACGGGTCACTGGTTCGCGGCCAACGTGTCCTACGCGGTGCCGGTCAAGGTGCTTGCCGGGATTACGCTGGATGCCTCCGTCGGCCGTCAGCTGATCGAAAAGAACGCCACTTTCGCGCAGCCTGACTACACCACATGGTCGATCGGTGCGTCGCTGGGCATCACGGAGAACGTCTCCATCGGTGTGCAGTACATCGACACCTCGATCAGCAACAGCCGCCTGGCGGAAGACGTCGTCATCGGTTCGTTGACCGCGTCCTTCTAAGGACGGGTTGATCGTCAGACATCGGCCGACACGGGGTTCGCCCCGCCGTCAGGCCGGTTGAGAAAAGGCCGCAAGCCGCCCCTGCCGGGTCTCGATCCGGCAGGGGTGCTTGCGGCTTTTTTTGCTTGTATGCCATTGCGCACGGCGCGGCGGCGCTTGCCGCCCGGGGATGTCGATGGTAATTTCCGCGCCCGCAGCCGGGCTCGCGAAATGCCCTGCACACCGACCGCCCTTTGATTCTGGATCCGCCATGTCTCTAGATAAAAACGACGTCCGCCGGGTCGCCTTTTTGGCCCGGATCAAGGTCGACGAGGCCGACCTGGACCCCGTCGCCCAGGACCTGAACAACATCATCGGCTGGG
>DNMS01000083.1:0-168 GCA_003488105.1 Rhodospirillaceae bacterium | reverse complement strand
TCAACATCATCGGCTGGGTCGAGCAACTGGCCGAGGTCGATACGGACGGGGTCGAGCCGATGACCGGCGCCGCCGGCATGGCTATGACGCGGCGCGACGATGTGGTGACCGACGGGGGCGATCCGGAAAAGGTCTTAAGCAATGCGCCGGATCGGGTGGGCGATTTCT
>DNMS01000390.1 GCA_003488105.1 Rhodospirillaceae bacterium | reverse complement strand
GGGAGGTGACGTTAAGGGCGGAAAGTGCTGGCTTCTGGTTTCTGGTGTATTGTATACCACAGCGAAAGCGGCTATACCCTCGGCCAAGCTGGCAAGGGGTAAGTGGGAACCCGCCGGCAACACGATCAACTTAGGGGACTCCCCGGGACAAAACCATGGAAAGAGAAGCCGAAAGCATCGCCGATACGGAAGCGACGGGGGCGTCCGGACTGGTCGTTCAGCCGATCGACGCGAACTTTTCTCTTAAGGACCGAATTTACGATTCCTTGAGGCGGGCGATCACCTCAATGAACATCTATGCCGAGGACGCCGAGCTTCGGCTTGACGAACGAAAACTTTCCGAACAGCTTGAGATCAGCCGCACGCCGATCCGCGAAGCCCTGGCCCGTTTGGAACAGGAAGGCCTGGTTCATATCGTTCCGCGCAAGGGTGTCTTCATCGTCCGCAAGACCAAGCGCGAGGTCCTGGAATTGATTACCGTTTGGGCGGCGCTGGAAAGCATGGCCGCGCGGTTGGCGACCGAGGTCGCGTCCGACGAGGGCATCGCCGAACTGCGCACCATGTTCGCGGACGTCGAAAGCGAAGAGGCCAAAGCCGCCATCGACGAATATTCGTCGAAGAACATCCGTTTCCATCAGGCAATCCTGAAACTCGGCGGCTGCAAGCTGATTCAGGATATGTCCGACAACCTGTTTATCCATATGCGTTCGATCCGCGCCCGCACCATTTCCGAAGGCGACCGCGCCAAGCGGTCGGTGATCGACCATATGCATATCATTGAGGCGCTCGAACAACGGGACGCAGAGCTGGCTGAACGGCTGGTCCGGGAGCATTCCATGAACTTGGCCCGGCATATCGAACAACACGTGGATTACTTGGACTAGGGACAATCCGTCGGGCATCCCGGTCCGCCATCGGCAGACGGGGGCCTGACTTCGGTCCAGCAGAGACCGCAAGGGAGAACAAAGAAATGGCAAATACGGCAACCGATACCCAGGCGCAGGAGGCCCCCGAGGCCGGCACGCTTACGGACGGTTTTCACCTCGTCATCGACGCGTTGAAGCTGAACGGTATCACCAACATCTATAACGTGCCGGGGATTCCGATCACCGATCTGGGCCGCTTCATGCAGGCCGAGGGCATGCGCGTTCTGTCGTTCCGCCACGAACAGCACGCTGGCTACGCCGCCGCGATCGCCGGCTACCTGACCCAGAAGCCGGGCGTGTGCCTGACCGTTTCGGCGCCGGGCTTCCTCAACGGCCTGACCTCGTTGGCCCATGCCACGACCAACTGTTACCCGATGATCCTGATTTCGGGCTCGTCCGAACGGGAAATCGTCGACCTGATGCAGGGCGACTACGAGGAAATGGACCAGCTCGCCATCGCCAAGCCGCTGTGCAAGGCGGCCTATCGTGTGCTGCATGCCGAAGACATCGGCATCGCCGTCGCCCGCGCCATCCGGGCCGCCGTCTCGGGCCGCCCGGGCGGGGTCTACCTCGACCTGCCGGCCGCCCTTCTGGGCCAGACCATGGACGCTCTGAAGGGCCAGCAGTCGCTGGTCAAGGTCATCGACCCGGCCCCGGCGCAGCTGCCGGCACCGGAAGCGGTCACCCGCGCGCTCGACGTCCTGAAGTCGGCCAAGAAGCCGCTCATCATCTTGGGCAAGGGTGCTGCCTATTCCCAGGCCGACGACAAGATCCGCGAACTCGTCGAAAAATCCGGCATTCCCTACATCGCCATGAGCATGGCGAAGGGTCTGCTGCCGGACGATCACGATCTTTACGCCGGCGCCGCGCGCTCCCTGGTTCTGAAGGAATCGGACACGGTCATGCTGATCGGCGCCCGGCTCAACTGGTTGCTCAGCCATGGCAAGGGCAAGCAGTGGGGCGACGCGCCGAAGGAGTTCGTGCATATCGACATCGATCCCAAGGAAATGGATTCCAACGTCGAAATCGCCGCCCCGATGGTCGGTGACATCGCGTCCTGCGTCGGCTTGCTGCTCGACGGCATGGGCGGCGACTGGAAAACCCCGCCGTCCGATTGGATCAACGCGGTCAAGGCCAAGCGTGACGCCAACGTCGAAAAAATGGCGCCGCGTCTGCAGAACAACAACGTGCCCATGGACTTCCATGGCGCCCTCGGCGTGCTCAAGCGCATCGTCGCGGCGAACCCGGACATGGTGCTGGTCAACGAAGGCGCCAATACCCTCGATTTCGCGCGTTCCATTATCGATATGTTCAAGCCGCGCAAGCGCCTGGACGTCGGCACCTGGGGCGTCATGGGCATCGGCATGGGCCAGGCCATCGCGGCCGCGGTCGAAACCGGCGAGCAGGTGCTTTGCATCGAGGGCGACAGCGCCTTCGGCTTCTCGGGCATGGAGATCGAAACCATCTGCCGCTACAACCTGCCGGTCTGTGTTGTCGTGTTCAACAACGGCGGCATCTACCGCGGCACCGACAAGAACCCGACCGGTGGCGCCGATGTGGCGCCGACCGTGTTCGTCAAGGATGCGCGCTACGACAAGATGATGGAGGCCTTCGGTGGTCTCGGCTTCTACGCGACATCCCCGG
>DNMS01000391.1:3008-3775 GCA_003488105.1 Rhodospirillaceae bacterium | reverse complement strand
GATTGTCCGGCACGCCCAGGCCGCGGCCCTCGGCCAAGGTGCGTTCGCGCTCTTCCCAGCCGCCGATGACTTCATGAATGCCGTCGACGGCGGCGGCGGCGATCAGCCGCGCGGTCGGCATCCATTGCGTATCGAAGGTACCCGACGGCACGGTGTTGTCCTGCTCCGCCTTGCCGACTTCCTTGCCGTCGGGGCGCGTCAGGCGCCAAGTGATACGCACCCCCTGGCGGCCCTGAACCGACGGCGAAACCTCCATCAATCCGGTCAGCACGTATTTCGCCTGTTCACGGTACCGGGTCAGGCGCGTGCCGCGCACCTTTAGGGCTTCGGCGATGGCACGGGTCAGGGAAAAGTCGCCGTCACCGGGCGCCCCCTCGACCGGCATCACGAAAATGCCCTTGTCGGGGGCTGGTTCCGGCTGCGCTGGGGCGATCCCGGCCAAAATCGCGGCGACCCGATGGGCGACGTCCTCGGCGACGCGGATGATGACCTCGGGCGTGCCGAATTCCCACTCGCCGCTGGTCGCGTCGACGGGCTGTTCCAGATCGGCCAACAGCAGGCCGTCCTTGTTGGACAACTGCCAATGGAGGGTGACGTAGGGGATGGCGTTGGGGTTCGGGTCGTGGTGGGCGCGGCCGTGAAGGATGTATTCCGAGGCGTCGAAAGGGGCGACCCCGGCGGGCAGGCCGTAGGGTTCGAAGGAATCGACCGTGGTCCGCGCCAAAATCTTGGACATGATCGGCGCCGTGCCCTCAATCGGATTGACC
>DNMS01000391.1:877-2922 GCA_003488105.1 Rhodospirillaceae bacterium | reverse complement strand
GAATTGGACCGTTGCCCGCAAGACCGTCCGTCCTTCGGCTTCACGCGCCATCAGGCGATGGCGCCCCTAAACAATAACGCAGGTGACGAGAATCACCGCGAGCGCCGCCAAGGTCAAGACCGCCAGATAAGGCATGGCCCCGGCCCTCAGCCCGTGGCCAGCGCGACCACGGCGAGTTCGCGCCCGTAGTCGGCCTCGCCCTGGTGAGTGGCGCGGCGGTAGCTGAAGAATCGGTCGGCATCGACATAGGTGTCGAGACCCACGTCATGGGTGCTGGCCAGGCCCAGGGCGGCCAGCCGGTCCATGATGAACCCCGCCAGATCGAACTGGTAATGGCCGGGCCGGTCACCGCCGGCGAAATACCGGTCGTGATCGGCGTGACGGGCGGCGAAGGCGTCCTTCATGTCCTGGCCGACCTCATACGATTCCTGACGGATGCAGGGGCCGAGGGCGGCATGGATGCCGGCCCGCTGCGCGCCCTCTGCCTCCATCCGCGCGGCCGTGTTTTCCAGCACCCCGGACATTGCCCCGCGCCAGCCCGCATGGGCGGCGGCGACCACGCCCGAGGCACCGTCGGCGAACAGCACCGGCGCGCAATCGGCGGTCAGGATGCCGAGCGCCAAGCCCTTGCGGCGGCTGACCAGGGCATCGGCCTTTTCCATGGCGGTGCGGTCACGGGGGGCATCGGCGGTCCACACATCGGGCGAATGCACCTGATGGACCAGGGCCAGATCATCCGCCTTCAGGCCCATCGCCGCCATCACCCGGCGTTTGTTTTCCCGGACATGCTCCGGGGTGTCCTTCGACCCCTGCCCGCAATTCAGCCCGGCGTAGATGCCGCCCGAGACCCCGCCCCGGCGGGTGAAGAAGCCATGCGCGACCCCGGCCTGATCAGCCAGGTTGGGCGCGCGGACGATGTCGAGGGAATCGGTCATGAAGACTTTTACCTTGTTCGCACGGGCCAGTTCAAATCACGGATTCGACTTTGGCCTATTCAAATCCGGGCGGCGCCGGCAGACCCGGGTGCTGCACGGCCAGGACCCGGAACAGGCGGCCCATTTGGCCGGCACCGGTCAGGCGGGTGAAGGCCGCGTCGATCGCCGCCTTCTGACGGTCGTCGGCCTGGGCGGTCAATGCCTGCACCCGCGCGCCGATGCCGAGGGCAATGAGGAAATCCCCCTGCCCGACGGGGCCGAAAGTCACGGAGCCTGCCTGGATGCAGGTCTGGGCCAGTTGTTGAAAATCCACGTGGGCGGTCAGGTCCGCCGCGCCCGGATCAATCAATACATCCGCGTATTGATGATCCTTCACCGCCTGAAGGGTGTCGCCGGGGGCACTGCGGTCGTGGCCGTAATCGACGATCAGCGCCGCCCCGCCCTGGGCCGCCAGCCGCGCCGCAAGTGTATGCGCCTTGCGCAAACCGACGGGGCAGATTTCGATCAGGCTGCCCTCGGGCGCTTGATTGAGGGGCGGTGGAATCAGCGGGCTTGTCGCCTGCGCCCCCGACAGGACGAAGGCAAGGGCCGCCGCGTCCGCATCCCAGGCAACCAGACGTTCGCGCCAGCCGTCGGGCCCGCGCAGGAACTGACGGACCGGCAGGGCATCGAAAAATTCGTTGGCGATGATCAGGGCGGGGCCCGCCGGCACCTGGGAAAGGTCGTTCCACCATTGCGGCGTCATGCCGGGATGGTGGGCCGCCAGGGTTTCCCGCTGCCGGTCACGCAACACCGGGCTGGTTTCGACCAAGTGCACCTGCACGGCTGCCCGGAAAGGTGCGACGGTCGCCACCGCACGCAGCGCATCCGCCATCAGGGTGCCGCGCCCGGGGCCCAGTTCGACCAGATGCACGGAATCGGGCGCCCCCATGGCCTGCCATTGCACAGCGGCCCACAGGCCGATCAGTTCGCCGAAGACCTGGCTGACTTCCGGCGCCGTGATGAAATCAGTGCCAAGGCCGGGGCGCGTGGCATAATAGCCTTGGGCCGAGTCATGCAGGGCAAGCTGCATATAGGTCGAAACCGGGATGGGGCCGCCGGTCTCGATCA
>DNMS01000391.1:551-800 GCA_003488105.1 Rhodospirillaceae bacterium | reverse complement strand
ACAGGCCGATCAGTTCGCCGAACATCTGGGAGATTTCAGGTGCTGTCGTGAAATCGCCGGCCGCCCCCAGAGGGTCGCGGGTCATGTAATATCCATGGGCCGGGTTGCCCAGGCATTCCTCCATATAGCGGGCGACGGTCAGCGGCCCTTCCAGGGCGATGCGGCGGCGGAGATGCGCCAGTAACCCCGTCATGCGTCCGCTTTGCCGGCCTGGTTGGCACGCCAGATCAGCCACAGGCCGAAGGCGAT
>DNMS01000391.1:0-333 GCA_003488105.1 Rhodospirillaceae bacterium | reverse complement strand
GGCGAGGAAGCCGGGCCGCGCCCGCAACCCCGGCCGCCGCCACAGCACCGCCATCACGACGAACAACACAAGGCCTTCTAGCAGGGCTTCGTAGATCTGACTGGGGTGGCGCGCCAGGGGGCCGCCGTGGGGGAATACCATGGCCCAGGGCACGTCGGCGGCGCGGCCGAACAGCTCCCCATTGATGAAATTGGCGATCCGCCCGAAAAACAGGCCGATGGGGGCGGTACAGCCCAGCATGTCGGCGAAGGTGAACAATGGGATGTCCCGTTTGCGGCAGAACAGAAGGGTCGCGACACAGACCCCCAGCAGGCCGCCGTGGAACGACATGCC
>DNMS01000092.1 GCA_003488105.1 Rhodospirillaceae bacterium | reverse complement strand
TTCGAAAGCGTCTATTCCATGGACGGCGACATTTCGCCCATGAAGCAGATCTGCGATCTGGCCGACAAGTACGGCGCCATGACCTATCTCGACGAAGTCCATGCCGTGGGCCTGTATGGCGAGAACGGCGGCGGCATTTCCGAACGCGAAGGCGTGGCCGACCGCATCACGGTGATCGAAGGCACCCTGGCCAAGGCCTTCGGCCTGATGGGCGGTTATATCGCGGGCTCCGAAGCCATGGTCGATGCCGTGCGCTGCGCCGCCCCCGGCTTCATCTTCACCACCACCCTGCCGCCGCCCCTGGTGGCGGGCGCCATCACCTCGATCCGTCACGTGCGCGCAACCAACGAATTGCGCGTGCAGCATCAGGAACGGGCCCAGCGCCTGAAGGACCTGCTGACCGCGGCGGGCCTGCCGGTCATGCCCTCGGTCACCCATATCGTGCCGCTGATGGTGGGCGATGCCGTGCGCTGCAAGCAGGCGACGGACATGCTGCTTGACGAATACGGCGTCTATATCCAGCCCATCAACTATCCGACCGTGCCGGTCGGGACGGAGCGCCTGCGCATCACGCCGTCGCCGTTCCACGATGACGACGTGATGGACGAATTGGTCACGGCGCTGAAGGACGTGTGGATGCGTCTGCAGCTGCAGAACGCGGCGTAAGGGCGCGACCATGCGCCTGCAGCTCTCCACCTGGCCCGAGGTCGAAACCTATCTGACCCACTCCAAGGGCGTGATCATTCCCGTCGGCTCGACGGAACAGCACGGCCCCACGGGCTTCATCGGCACGGACGCGCTGTGCCCGGAAATTCTCGCCTACGGCCTGTCGGAACAGCGCGCGGCAAACGGCAATCCCGTCATGATCGCGCCGACGCTGTCCATCGGCATGGCGCAGCATCACCTGGGCTTTGCGGGCTCGGTCACGCTCCGCCCCTCGACCATGATCGCCATGGTGCAGGACATTGTGAATTCGCTCGCCAAGCACGGGTTTGAGCGGTTCTTTTTCCTCAACGGCCACGGCGGCAACATCGCGACCCTGAACGCGGCCTTTTCGGAAATCTATGCCGAGCATTCCCTGGGCCGGGCCGGCGACAACCGCCCGCCCGTGCGCTGCACCCTGGTCAACTGGTTCGACTGCGATAGCGTCATGAAGATTTCCGCCGAGACCTTCGGCGACGACGATGGCGCCCATGCGACCTGCGGCGAGGTCAGCCTGACCTATTTCGGGTTCCAGAAAGACGCCGCCCGCGTGAAGGGAGCGGAGATGACCCCCGGCCGCGCCGGCGACGGCCCGATCTTCGACTGCGACGACTACCGCCGCCGCTTTCCCGACGGGCGCATCGGATCGGACCCCAGGAAGGCGACCATCGAGGCCGGGGAGGCCCTGTACAACGCCGCCATCGACGAAATCAGTGCGCGCTACGACGCCTTTGTCGGCGCGGCCTGAGGCACCCCGGTCCATGCCATGCAGGACCGCACCCGTATCCTCCACCTGACCGACCTGCACCTGCGCCAAGCCCTGGCGGGCACGGCGAAGCGGCCGGAACGCCTGTCCCGCGACATGCCCGCCGTGCTCGGCCGCCTCGCCGGGCGGATCGACGCCCTGGGCGCCGATGTAGTGGTGCTCTCGGGCGATCTGCTGGATATCCAGGACGAATACATCGACGGCACGAACACGGACCCGGACTGGCGGGCGGAAACGGCGGCGGCCTCGGTCGCCGATTATCGCCTGTTCCGCGATCTGCTGGAAAACCTCGGGCGGCCCTTCGTCGCCGTGCCTGGCAACCATGACGACACGGCCCTGTTCGATACGGCCTTCGCCGATCAGGTCCCACTGCGCGACGTGGCGGGCCTGCGCTTCGTCTGCTTTCGCGATGACCTGAACGGCGACCGGGCGCCGGTCCGCGGGGCCGAAAACCGGGCCCTGTTCGAAACGGCGCTGGCCGACGGCGCGGACGGCCCGCCGCAAATCCATGTGCAGCACTACATGATCGATCCGCCGACCTTCGCCAGGTGGCGCTATCACTATACGGACGCGGACTGGTACCGGGACCGCATCAATGCCTCGGGCTGCGTGCGCGCGGTGCTGTCGGGCCATTACCACCCCGGCAGCCATCTGGTGTCGGACGCAGGCGTGCATTATTCCGTGCCGCCGGCCTTCTGCTCGGCACCGCATCCCTTCCGCCTTGTCGATGTCGGCCCGTCGGGAGTGCTTGGCGTGGAGGACCGTAGCGTGGACAATGGCTGACCACGAGACAGGATAGGAACCTTAAGCCGATGAAAAAAGCCTTCATCATCTTCATGACCGGCGGATTTCTGGGCCTGTTCGCCGGGATCGCCCTCGGCATCTTCGCCTATCCCTATATCTTCCTGGCCGATGTCGTGGCCCAGGAAGCGGCCCCCGCGGACGCGGTGAACAATCCCGTCGCCACGGGCAGCTTCATCCACGCCAACCCGTCCGACCCGATCCATTACGGAAAAGGCGGGGTCACGGTTTACCCCCGCGCCGTGCGCCTGGAACCGGATTTCGAAGTCGGCCCCGGGCCCAAGTACCACGTCTACCTGGTGCCCCTCGACGCCGTGACGCCAGACACGGAGGTCGACAAGACCATGTTCGTCGACCTCGGCCGCCTCCGCGCCTTCAAGGGCAGCCAGAATTTCAACATCCCCGACGGCATCGATCTCAAGACCTTCGGCCATGTGGTGATCTGGTGCGAACAGTTCGGGGTTTTGATCTCGCCGGCGAAGTTGAGTTTTAGGAACTGATTATTTGGGTGCGATGAGAAAGGTTGATACGGAGATTCTACTCAACGATTTTGCGGTCCGATCTTTCCGGGACGTCGCTGATCGCGACTACATATCGGCCCGCATGAACTATAAGGCCGGATTGTTCTCGCAGTTCCTATGGTCGAGCCTTCAAGCAATCGAGAAATATCTGAAAGGGATACTGTTGCTGAACAGAGTCCCGGCAAAAAATGTCGGGCATGATCTCGGCAAGGCCATTGACCTGATTTCCAAGCACGCTCCCTTCGAATTGCGCCTGGACGCCGCACAACGAAAGTTCATTGATCATTTGGACACATACGGTCGCTTTCGGTATCTGGAAACCTCATATTTCATACATGGAAACGAGCTTTGGCTTCTTGATTCAACCGTTTGGGCTGTGCGGCGGTATTGCCGGGTGATGAACTACAATCTGCCGATAGGAAAAGGCGGTGGTCGGAACATGCTCGAAGTCGAGATCAAGGCAAACATCGATGCCGAGCGGACACCCCATCAGTTCAGAATTATGAGTGGCGAGCTCGAAAAAATTATTGGAAACCGCAAGAACCCTGCACGCAAACACCTGCTGTGGTTGAACGCGCATTATGCGACGAGGACCAGAAAACAAATGCGCGTTCCAAGGTGTTTTCACGCCACGAACTCTCCTCTTTCACTGAGGCCACACATCTTGAAGGAGGTCCTGAAGTACGTGTTTCTTCCGCGTGATGTGGTTCAGGCCTTCCAGGAAAAGCTGGAAAAGGAAGCCGATAAATAGCAAGGAATCGCCAGCCTTTTGGATTTAAATTCTGGGTGCCGAATGCCGGGAACATGGTACCTGATTTCCGAAGGCTGGGTTAATCCTAGGATTGAAAGCTGCCAAGTTCCAGAATTGGCTATAATTAGGACCTTGTTCGCGATCTAACGAACAGGGTCGCGTGTTTCGCGGTGTGATGCCTTCGGCCGCAAACCTTCGCTTCCAATCTTGAATGCACGATTGTATCCAATCCGCCATGGATTTCGAACTCACCGAAGTGCAGCCAGTTTGCTTTAGGACCGATGGAGCCTCGAAGAGGTGATAAGCATGCTCGAGGCAATTTTTAAGCTCTCGCATTACCAGACCAACCTGCGCCGGGAGGCCCTGGCAGGCGCGACCACGTTCCTGGCCATGGCCTACATCATTTTCGTCAATCCGGAGATTCTGTCGGCTGCCGGCATGGACCGCGATGCGGTCTTCGTCGCGACCTGTATTGCCGCCGCCGTCGGCTCCCTGATCATGGGACTCTATGCCAACTATCCCATCGCCCTGGCGCCGGGCATGGGGCTCAATGCCTATTTCGCGTTCACCGTGGTCCTTACCCTGGGCCACAGCTGGCAGGTCGCGCTCGGCGCCGTGTTCGTTTCGGGATTTCTGTTCCTGGTCATCAGCATCCTGCCGGTCCGCGCCTGGCTGATCGGGGCGATCCCGAAGTCCCAGAAGATGGCGATCTCGGCGGGGATCGGCCTTTTGCTCGGCATCGTCGCCCTGGAAAGCGCCGGCGTCGTCGTCGCGCATAAGGCAACCTTGGTGACGGTCGGCGACCTGACCCGGCCCGAAACGCTGCTGGCCTGTCTTGGGTTTCTTGTCATCGTCGCGCTGGACTATCGGAAAGTGCCGGGTGCCATCCTCATCGGCATCCTTCTGGTGACGGTGCTTGGGATCGGCCTCGGCCTGACGGCGCCCAAGGGCCTGTTCGCACCGCCGCCCAGCCTGCAGCCGACCCTTTTCGCCCTGGACATCCCCGGCGCGCTGGAACTGGGCCTCGTGACCATCGTGTTTACCTTTCTGCTGCTCGATCTGTTCGACACCACGGGGTCCCTGATCGGCGTTTGTCAGCGCGCGGGTTTCCTCGACGAGAAGGGACAAATGCCGCGATTGAAAAGGGCTCTGGTGGCGGATGCCAGCGCAACGATGGTGGGCGCGGCCTTGGGCACCTCGACCACCACGTCCTACATCGAAAGTCTGGCGGGCATCCGGGCCGGCGGGCGGACGGGACTGACGGCCGTTATCGTCGCCGGTTTCTTCTTGTTGGCCTTGTTCTTTGCCCCCTTGACCGGCAGCGTGCCCCCCTTTGCCACTGCTGCGGCCGTGTTCTTTATTGCTTGCGTCATGTGTCAGGCGCTGGCCGACATCGATTGGTCGGACCTCACCGATTTTGTCCCGGCGATCGTTACGGCGCTTGCGATGCCGCTCACCTTCTCTATTTCCACCGGCATCGGTCTCGGCTTTATTGCTTATGTGTCGATAAAGATCCTGAGCGGCCGCCCCAAGGAAGCCAGCCCTGCCATGGTGGTGCTGGCAGGTATATTTGTGATCAAGTTCGCGGTCGCTTAAGCTTCGGCATTCAATCGAACGAAGTTCGGCAGCAAACCTTCGCTTCCAATCCTGAAACCACGATTGTATACAATCCGCCATGAATTTCGAACTCACCGAAGAACAGCGTCTGTTTCAGGACGCGGTCGGCGCCTTTGCCCGGGATCACCTGGCCGAGGGCGCCCTTGAACGCGCGCATGCGGGGGAATACCCGCGTGACGTTGCCAAGCTCATGGCTGAAAACGGCTTGTTGGGCATCACCATCGCGGAACAGGACGGCGGCCAGGGCGGCAGCCTGATGGACGCGGTCATCGCGATTCAAGAAGTGGCCCTGCATTGTCCGCGCTCCGCCGACGTGATCCAGGCCGGCAGCTTCGGCGCGATCCGGGTTTTGGCGGCCTATGGCACGCCCGACCAGAAGGAACGCTATCTGAAGCCGCTGCTGGCCGGCGATACCCTGATCGCCGTCGGCATGACGGAACCCGATGCCGGCTCCGCCGTGACCGAGCTGCGCACCACGGCGACGCCGGACGGCGAGGGCCTTCGCATCAACGGCCAGAAATGCTTCACCAGCCATTCGCCGGAAGCCGACGTATTCCTGGTCTACGTGCGCTTCGGCCCGGGCGTGGGCGGCATCGGCTCGGTGTTGATCCCGCGTGACGCGGAAGGCCTGGAATGCTTCACCAGCCATTCGCCGGAAGCCGCCGTATTCCTGG
>DNMS01000080.1:6489-6841 GCA_003488105.1 Rhodospirillaceae bacterium | reverse complement strand
CTCATGCTGGTGCTGATGAAGCCGATGGGCCATGTCGGCATCGCGCTGGCGGCCTCGGCCTCGGCCTGGCTCAACACATTGTTGCTGGCCATCGTGCTGGTGAAGCGGGGGCACTTCGCCCTCGACGTCCGCCTGCGGGGCCGCCTGCCCCGTATCCTGCTGGCGACGGCGGGCATGGTCGGGGTGCTTGAGATCGCGCGCCAGAACCTTGCCTTCCTGATGACCGGCGCCACGGCGCAGCAGGTCTTGGGCCTGGTCCTGCTGGTCGCCCTGGGCCTGATCGCCTTTGCGGTCTTCGCGCTGGCGTTGCGGGCGGCGGGGCTGAAGGACGCCAAATCCATGCTGAAGGCCC
>DNMS01000080.1:6029-6288 GCA_003488105.1 Rhodospirillaceae bacterium | reverse complement strand
CCGACAGGGAACCTTCACCTGGGCAACTACCTGGGCGCCATCCGCAACTGGGTGCATCTGCAGCAGGATTACGAGGACTGCCTGTTCTGCGTCGTCGACCTGCACGCCATCACCGTGTGGCAGGACCCGGCGCAGCTGCGCAGCAGCACCCGCGAGGTCGCCGCCGCCATGATCGCGGCCGGCATCGACGCGGAAAAATCGGTCATCTTCAACCAGAGCCAAGTGCCTGCCCATGCGGAACTGGCCTGGATCTTCAATT
>DNMS01000080.1:460-5842 GCA_003488105.1 Rhodospirillaceae bacterium | reverse complement strand
TGGATCTTCAATTGCGTGGCGCGCATGGGCTGGCTCAACCGCATGACCCAGTTCAAGGAAAAGGCCGGCAAGAACAAGGAAAACGCCTCCGTCGGGCTGTTCGCCTATCCCAACCTGATGGCTGCCGACATTCTTGCCTACAAGGGAACGCACGTGCCCGTGGGCGACGACCAGAAACAGCATCTGGAACTGGCCCGCGACATCGCCCAGAAGTTCAACAACGACTTCGGCGTGGATTTTTTCCCCGTGGTCGAGCCCCTGATCTTCGGCGAGGCGACGCGGGTCATGTCGTTGCGTGACGGCTCGAAAAAGATGAGCAAGTCCGACCCGTCGGATCAGTCGCGCATCACCCTGACCGACGACGCCGACGCCATCGCCAAGAAGGTGCGCAAGGCCAAGACCGACCCGGATGCCCTGCCGACGTCCAAGGACGGGTTCGAGGGCCGGCCCGAGGCGGCCAACCTGATGGGCATCTACGCCGCCCTGTCCGGTCAGGACCTGGCCCAGGTCATCCAGGACCACGGCGGCCACCAGTTTTCCCAGTTCAAGCAGGACCTGGCCGACCTGATGGTCGACAAGCTGCAGCCGATCACCGCGGAAATGCGCCGATTGGCCGACGATCCCGGCTATATCGACGGCGTGCTGAAGCGGGGTGCGGAGAAGGCCCGCGCCCTGTCCGAGCCGATCATGGCCGAGGTCCACGACATCGTCGGCTTCCTGCGACCTTGAGCGGACTTATCTGATATACTTGACCCCGTTTGTCGGACTTGATTGCGGGCGGCATCGGTCCCATGTTAGGGCCAAGCACCGCCGGAAACCGTCCGGCACCGAATACCGGCCATGCGGCCGAAAAGCGCGGAGACCAAAGACCCATGTTCATTCAAACCGAAACCACCCCGAATCCGGCGACCTTGAAGTTCCTGCCCGGCTGCACGGTGATGGCGGAAGGCACCGCCAACTTCGCCGACACGGCCTCCCTCGGGCGTTCGCCCCTGGCGCAGACGCTGTTCGCGGTCGAGGGCGTGACCGGCGTGTTCTTCGGTCACGACTTCATCACCGTGACCAAGGGTGAAGACAAGGAATGGGATACCCTGAAGCCGCGCATCCTGGGCGGCATCATGGAACATTTCACCAAGGGCCTGCCGGTGATCACCGAGGGCGCCGAGGACGCGGCGGAATCGACCGCCGACGACACGGAAATCGTGACCCAAATCAAGGAATTGCTGGAAACCCGGGTGCGCCCCGCGGTGGCCCAGGACGGCGGCGACATCATCTATCACGGGTTCGAGGACGGTATCGTCTACCTGCAGATGCAGGGCGCCTGCTCCGGCTGTCCGTCGTCGACGGCGACGCTGAAGCACGGCATCGAGAACATGCTGCGCTACTACGTGCCCGAGGTGAAGGAAGTCCAGGCCGTCATGTAAGGCCGGCCTTTCGGGGGCCTCTGTAATGATGGCCCCGATCGGTGGATAAAAATTCCTTGCCGCGACTTATAACTTTAGTGATATAAGGCGCGCCGTTAACTATAATACGAGGAAGCGGTGTACAGCCCATCCCGGGCCAATCCGGCGCACTGACGACCGGACCGGGCTTTGTCGAATCCTTGAGGGAGAATTTGACAATCGGACCAGGGGCGGCCTTCGCAATCAGGTCTCCTTCTCTACCTTCAGAAACGTTCTTCCATCCAAGCACCCTGGGCACTGCTGTGAATAGGTGCGGAAGACGGCCCTGACCGATTCAAAGATCACATGAACACGTTTTTCGAACGCACGGTGATGACGGTTGTGCTTACGACCGCGGTCACCGCCGGCTACCTTGCCATCGAACGGGCCCCCCAGGCGTCCGTCCCGCCGACGACGGCCGCCGCCATCGCGGCCGGTCAGGCGAGTGCCCATGCGCGCGCCGACGGATTGGATCTGGACGACGGAGACCAGAGCCTGATCGTGGCGGCCCCGCACCTGATCCCGCCCCGGCGGCCCGACGTCAAGCGCCTGCCCAAGGATTCGGTGACGGCGCTGCACGACTGGTTCGCCGAACTGAACTACGACCTCGAACATATTCAAAACGGCAACGCCCATGTTCCGCCGGCCTTCCTGGCGTCGCTGCCGCCGGATCTCGGCAATGTGCCGGAAACGGCCATGCGCAAGCGCCTGTTCTTCCAGGCCGTGCTGCCGCTGATCCTGCGCGCCAACCAGGAAATCCTGACCGACCGCAAGCGTCTGTGGCAGTTGCACGCCGACCAGCGCCTGGGCCGCCGTATCGCCCCGGCCGACCGCCTGTGGCTGACGGCCATGGCCGAACGCTACAAGGTGCCGGCGGACAACCTGGCGCTTCTGATCCGCCGCATCGACGTGATCCCGCCGTCCATGGCCCTGGCCCAGGCGGCCGAGGAAAGCGGTTGGGGCACCTCGCGCTTCGCCCGTCAGGGCAACGCCATCTTCGGGCAATGGACGACCGCCGACGGCCCCGGTCTGGTGCCGCTTGAGCGCGACGGCGATAAGGACCACAAGGTGCGGGCGTTCAACAAGCTGATCGATTCCGTGCGCGCCTACATGCTCAACCTGAACACGCATCGGGCCTACCGCGAATTGCGCCGCGCCCGCGCCACTCTGCGCCGCTCGGGCGAGCCGCTCAACGGTCATACGCTGGCGCGGTTCCTGTTCCGTTATTCAGAACGTGGCGACGACTATGTGGGCGCCATCCGCGCGATGATCGAGGCCAATGGCCTTGATCGTCTGGACGACGCCCGCCTGCTGAAGGTCCAGCGCCCGGAAGCCTGAACCGCCGGTTCTCCCCGCTCCTCGGGTGTCGCCTACTTCGTGATGAAGAACTGGCGGCCCAGCCAATACCAGCGCCCGTCGGGCCCCGGCACGGTGCAGTTGATGCGTCCGCGGCCCGCCGGGAACGGCTGGTTGACCCGGACCTCGACCCGCAATTCGCCCAGGCGTTCCAGCCGCGCGCGCCCTTCGTGGGACGCGAAACAGGCCAGCCGGTCGATCCCCTTGGGAGCCGGCGGGACCAGCGTGAATCCCATGGCCGGCGGGTTGTTGGTGGTGATCAATTGGTCCGCCGGTGTCAGGTCGGTGACCGGCATGGCCAGCGCGTTGACCGCCAGACGGAACCGGCCGATGCCGCCGAAGCTCTCGTTCATGGCGAAGCGCGGCAGGTAAAAGTAGCCGAGCGAGGGATGGGCGACACCCGAATGCTGGCCGAAGGCGGCGATGAAACCCTGATCGCTGGCCATGTCTTCAAGCGCCTGGGACGCCTCGCCGTAAGGATAGGCGAAGATCTTGGGCACGCTGCCCAGTTCGGCCTCGAACCGTTTGCTGGCCTCCGTGAACTCGGCCATGTTCTTACCCTCGGGTGCGCCAGCCATATGGGCGTGGGTCACCGTATGGTGGCCGATGGTCGCCCCCTGGTCCCTGATTTCGCGGATCTGGTCCCAGGTCATGATGCCGCCCAGCTTGCGGTCGACCGGATCCGTCGCCACGAACAGGGTGAACGGCAGCCCGGCCTTCTTCAGGCGCGGCCAGGCATGTTCGTAGACCGAGGCATAGGCGTCGTCGACGGTAATGCCGACCGTGCGGTCGGGCAGCGGCGTGCCCGCCTTCATGGCGGCGATAATGTCGGGTAGGGACATCACCGTGTATTTGCCGGACGTCAGTTCCGCCAGATGTTCGTCGAACTGCTCCAGGCGGATGTTGGTGGTCGGATAGTCCTGCTCGTCGAACCGATGATACATGATGATCACGGCCTGATCGGCGGCACGCGCCATGTCCGGCCAGAGTATGAGCAGTCCAAGCATGGCAAGCGCCGCCGCCCACGGCCATCGGCCCCGGCGGCGGTCACGGACCCCGGCGGGGCATGGCCCGCCGGTCATAATAGATCGTCTTTCATTCACCTCACCCCGTACTTATATGGTTGTCCCATATTATGTCCTGATTTTTCCCTCTTCCGCGCTGCAGCACAAGTGTCCTAGGGTCGGACCCCCGCATTTCATTCCGCAATCGAACGAAAGGTCCCGCCCCCATGTCGGACAAAATCACCGAATCGGCCCTCGACCAATTGTTCCGCGATGCCCGGACGCATAACGGATGGACCGGCGAACCGGTGGGCGAAGACCTGCTGCGCCAGCTCTGGGATCTGGTCAAAATGGCCCCGACCAGTGCCAACTGCTCGCCCGCGCGCCTGGTCTTCGTGGCGTCGGACGCGGCCAAGGAAAAGCTCAAGCCGTGCCTGATGGAGGGCAACGTGGCCAAGACCATGGCGGCGCCCGTGACGGTCATCATCGGCCAGGACATGGAATTTTATGAAAAGCTGCCGGAACTGTTCCCCCATACGGACGCCAAGTCCTGGTTCGCCGGCAACGATGACCTGATCGCCGAGACAGCCTTCCGCAATTCGACCCTGCAGGGCGGCTATCTGATCATGGCGGCGCGCGCCCTCGGGCTCGACTGCGGACCGATGTCCGGGTTCGACACGGCCAAGGTCGACGCCGCCTTCTTCGCGGGGACCAAGGTGACGGCCAATTTCCTGTGCAACATCGGCCACGGCACGACGGAAGACCTGTTCCCGCGCTCGCCCCGCTTCGCCTTCGACGACGCCTGCCGCGTCGTCTGACGCGCCTGCGGCCCGTCATGCCCGATATCGACCTCGCCACGCCGCCGCCTGGCCAAGCTTCGGACGATCCGCCGCCGCGCCCGTCGCTCTCGGCCTGGATCTATCTGGGGCTTTGCGCCGTCGCGATCCTGCAGGTGTTCTGGCGCCCCGACGGCTGGCAGGTCGTCGCCGTGGTTCTGGGGGTCAGTTACCTGGCGTTGGAATTCACCCGCACCTCGGGCGTGCAGCGGCTGGTCGGATACGGCCTCGCCTTCGGGGGCCTCGCGCTCGGCCTGCGGGCGGGGCAAGGGGGCGCGGTGCTGCTCGACGGCATGGCGTCGGCGCTCAAGTTTCAGCTCGTGTTCTTCGCCGTTGCCTGGATGCAGATTCCGGCCAAGACCAGCCCGACCCTGATGGCGGCGCGGCAGTTCGTGCTCGACCAGCCGGCCGGCCGCCGCTTTCTGATCTTGTCCTACGCCGCGCATTTCCTGGGCGCCTTCCTCAACCTGGCGGCGCTGACCCTGCTGTCGGACATGGTCGCCCGGCCCAAGGACCGCCAGTTGAAGGACCGTCTGGCCGTGGCGCTGATGGTCGGGTTCACCTCCGCATCCTGCTGGTCGCCGTTCTATATCAGCGTCACCGTGGTTTTGGCGGCGCTGCCCGGGCTTAAATGGGTCGATATCGCGGTGCCGGGGTTGATCATGGGCATGTTGGTGGTCGCCGTGACGGCGCTGATCGACCGCGTGTTCGTGCGGGGCTCCCGCCCGCGCGGCGCCCCCGGGG
>DNMS01000080.1:0-221 GCA_003488105.1 Rhodospirillaceae bacterium | reverse complement strand
CCGCGCGGCGCCCCCGGGCCCAAGGTCGAGAACGCCAACTGGCGCAAGCTGTCATTGCTGCTGGGGGCGTTGATGATTTCGGTCGTGACCCTGGAATCGCAGCTTCATCTGTCGATTCCGGTGGTTCTGGCGATGCTCGCCCCGCCTTTCGCGGTGATTTGGCTGTTCATTTCCAAGGGCCGCCAGCACGAGGCGGCGGGCCTGCCGCGCCGCGTCGTCGC
>DNMS01000405.1:3450-4966 GCA_003488105.1 Rhodospirillaceae bacterium | reverse complement strand
CGCGACACTGCCGGGCGCGGCATGCGTATGCAGCACTTGGCGCGTGGAAACCTGATCGTCGGCAAGGGCTTCTTCCAGGCGGCGGATGCGGGCCGCCGGGATACGCCGTTGTTGCAGGAATGTCTCCCAGTAGTCGGCCGTGTTGGTGGCGATGATCGCGGCCAGGGCCGCTTGTTCTTCCGCGTGGGCGTCAAGGCGCTGATTGTTGTCCATCTTGACCATGTCCGGGCGGCCCAGGGCGGTCCATAGGCGTTCCTGTTGCGCCAGATTCGACGCCGCGATCATCATCGGCGCGTCCGAGGCTTCGTAACAGCCGATCGTCGCGAAGGGAAAGGTATTGCCCTTAGGCTCGGGATGCTTGCCGTTCCACTTGAACCCGGTGAGGTGCGAACTGGTCAGGATCAGCGCGACCTCCAGCATGGAGACATCGACGAACTGGCCCTTCCCGCCGGACCGTTCGCGTTGAAGCAGGGCGGACGTGATGGCAAATGCCGCCGTGGTGCCGGTGGCGTAATCGACCACCGGGGCGCCGGTCTTGAGAGGACGGGGGTCGTCGGGGTGGCCGGTCATCGCCATCATGCCCGAGAATGCCTGAAGGATGTTGTCATAGCCGGTCAAATGGGCGCGGGGGCCGGTCGCGCCGAACGCCGAGATCGAGCAATAGACCAGGCTTGGATTGAGCTTGGCCATGGCGTCATAACCCAGGCCCAGGTCTTCGAACGCCCCCGGGCGGTAATTTTCCACGAACACGTCGGCCGTGGCGATCAGCCGTTTCAGGGCGTCGCGCCCCATCTCGGTCTTCAAATCCACCGCCAAGGTCTTCTTGTTCGACGCCTGCGCCATGAACGCAGTGCCCATGCCCACGTCGCTCAGGGCGCGGTCCGAGCCCTGCCAACGCGCTTGGTCCGGGTCATGAGGGGCTTCGACCTTGATGACTTCGGCGCCGAGGACGGCCATCTGATAACTGGCGAAAGGTCCCGCCAGGACATGCGTCGTGTCGATAACGCGAATTCCGTCAAATGCCTTGGTCATTGATCCCCGCTTGGTTTTGGTTGGTCCTGTCTTACAGAAAAGACCTGAACACGCGGGAAATGACAGGGAAAAATCAGGAATTTCGCTTGCGACCGTCCAAATTCAAAGTCCCCGGAGACAACACAACGAGAGCCGCCGGTTTGGCGCAACCGGTTCTTGTTTAGACGGCCTGATTCGCAAAAACCTGCCGGACAAGACGGAGCAGGCCGCGCATCAGGACGCCATTCTGCGATGCCAGCTCATCGACGATCGTGAAGTGATTTTGGCCGGGGACGACCTCCAGTGCCGCGGGAATGTCGATCTCGGCGGCGGCCGCGGCATAGGCCGTGGACTGCCGCTGAAGTTCCGGCAGCTCGTCGCCACCGACGAACAGCAGGTGCGGGATTTTCCGCCGGGGCAGATTGAACAGCGGGCTTAAGGTATCGATCTCGTCTGCCGTCAGGGACAGGGCGTCGTTGATGTAGCTGAGCGCGATCGGGGTCAG
>DNMS01000405.1:0-3199 GCA_003488105.1 Rhodospirillaceae bacterium | reverse complement strand
GCCGTGAGATGCCCGCCGGCCGACCATCCGCCGACAGTGACGGCGGCGCGGTCGAACCCCAGGTCATCGGCGGCACTCACCAGATAATCGATCGCCAGGCTGACTTCCTGGACGATCTGGCTGAGCCCGGCATCGGGCGCCAGGGTGTAGCCGACGGTCGCGACGTTGATGCCGTTGGCGCAGGGGCCGTCGGCGACGAAGGCGAAGATTTCCTTGGTGTTGCGAAACCAGTAGCCGCCGTGGATGAAGATGAACAGCGGCGCCGAGGGCATGTTGGTCGGGAAATAATCGATGCGGTTGTTGGCTTCGGGCCCGTACCGAAGGTCAAGCCGCACCCCTGGCCGGGCGCGGGTCTCCTCGCTGCGGCGGCGCCATTTTTCCACGCGTTCGGCGCTGTCGGTGACGGCGGCGGAATTATTGTAGGCGGCGTCGATCGCGGCCCGCTCCATGCCGCGGTAGGTGCTGGCGGTCTGGTCGGTGGGCATGTCAGGCGGCGTCTCCGGTTGCAAGCCGGCGGCCCGGCGCGAGGTTGCTGCTGAGCCGCTGCGCCACGGTGCGGCGGACGGCGTTGAACGGTTCCGACGACACGTCGCGGGGCCGGGGCAGGTCGACCGTCATGTCGCAATCGACCCGGCCGGGGCCGGCGCTCATGACGACGATCCTGTCGGCCAGGACCACGGCCTCCTCGACCGAATGGGTGACGAAGATAACGGTCAGCTTCGTTTGCCGCCAGATGTCGAGCAGTTCTTCCTGCAGCTTCGCCCGGGTCAGTGCGTCCAGCGCGCCGAACGGCTCGTCCATCAAAAGTATGTCGGTATCGTTGGCGAGAACTCGGGCGATGGCGACGCGCTGTTTCATGCCGCCGGACAGTTGCGCCGGGTAATGGTTGGTGAAGGCGGTCAGGCCGACCATCTCCGTGAACTTGTCGGCGATCCGTTTCACTTCCTTGGCGCTCATCCCGGCGTGCTTGGGGCCGAAGGCGATGTTTTCATGGACGGTCAGCCAGGGAAACAGGGCATAGTCCTGAAACACGATACCGCGGTCCGGCCCCGGTTCGTGGACGGGGTGGCCGAACACGCTGGCCGTTCCGTCGCTGGCCGTCTCGAAGCCGGCGATGATCCGCAGCAGGGTCGACTTGCCGCAGCCGGACGCCCCCAACAGGCAGACGAATTCGCCCTTATCGATGTCGAGGTTGATCCCGCTGAGGGCCAAGGTCCGGCCGGTGTCGGAATCGAAGGACTTGTTCAGCCCGGCGATGCGGATGATGGGCGGCACGCCGGCCGCCTGTGTGTTTTTGGGATCAGACATGATGTTGGGGGCTCCAACGCAGCAGGCGGTTGTTAAGCAGGACGATCAGGCGGTCGGACAGGAACCCGGTGACCCCGATCACGATCATGCCGGTGATCACCAGGTCGGTGCGTGACAGGGTCCGCCCGTCCATGATCACCGCACCCAGGCCTTCGGGAACACCGGTCATCTCGCCGACCACGATGAGGATCCAGGCGAACCCGTGACCGAGGCGCAGACCGTTGAAGATGTTGGGGGTAGCCGCCGGAAGCACGACCGAGCGGAACAGCTGGGAGCCCTTGCAGCCCAGCATGGCGGCGGCTTCGAGCAGGCGCGCGTCGACCGATTTCACCCCGAACACGGTGTTCAGCAGGATCGGGTAGAAGGCACCGAGAAACACCAGAAACACCGCCGACTTGGGACCGAGGCCGAAAAAGATCATCGACAGCGGCAACCAGGCGGTGACCGGGACGGGGCGCAGCAGCGACAGGGTCGGGTCGAGCATGTCGCGCAGCAGGGGGGAACGGCCGAGCGCCACGCCCAGGGGAATGCCGACCAGGGCGGCGACCAGGAACCCGCCGTAGACGCGCTGCAGCGACACCCACAGATGGATCGGCAGGCTGGCGCTGAAGCCGTCGTCATAGATGCCGCCGAAGGCGAAATCCCACATCATGATGAGGACGTCCGCCGGGGGCGGGATCAGACGGGTTCCGGTCCAGCGGACCATCAAGTCCCAGAACGCGATCAGGGTCAGGGGCACGATCAGCCCCAGGCCGACCTTCCGGAGCCGCCTGAGGAAGGCCCGGCTCAAAGCAGGTTGCGCCGGGGACATGTCCCCGGGCGCAACCGTTTGGCTTTGGGCGGTGATGTTCATGTCGCTGGCCATGTCGACGATTACATGCCCGCGATTTTCTGGACGAAGGTCGGGTTGATGAAGGTCGCGTAATCCGGCAACTGGCGGATCTGCTTTTTGTTGAGCATCTGGGTGCCGTAATAGTTGGCCTGCTTAAGGAACAGGTCGTCGATCTTCCAGGTCAGTTCCACGTTGGGCGCGGCCTTCTCGATCGACGGTTTCTGCTGACCTAGCTTCTGCATGGCGACGGCAACGAACTCGGCGCGGGTCTTCATGGCGTATTCGGCGGCCTTGCTGTGAATGGTCAGCAGGGTCATGACCAGTTCGGGGTCCTTGTCGATCTTTTCCTGGCTGGTGGTCAGCACCATGTTGAGGGATCCGGTCGGCGTTGAATAAGGATATTCGACGATCTTGCCGACCCCCTTGGCGAGGCTGATGCCCGGGCCCGGCTCGGCGCCCACATAGGCGTCGAGGTCACCGCGTTCCAGCGCCGGGGCCATATCGCTGAAGGACACGCGGATCGGCTTGATGTCCTTGATGGTCATGCCTTCGGCGCTCAACCGGTCGAGGATCACGACTTCCTGGGTTGAACCGGGCCAGATGCCGACCTTCTTGCCCTTCAGGTCCTTGATCGTGTTGAGCCCGGACTTGGCGCCGGAAACCACGGCCATGCCGCGGTTGCAGGCGGCGGCGACGACGACCACGGGCTCACCGGCGGCGGCCCCCAGGGTGGCGGCGGCAAGGCCGTAAATGCCGAAATCGACGGTTCCGGTGACCACGGCGTTCTTGCCGTCTGTCGGGCTTTCGAAGGGGATGACTTCGATCTTGTATCCCGCAGGTGCGAACTTCTCGTAGAAATAGGGCGTGATGCCGTGGATCAGCTTGAGCGTGCCGACCTTGATCACTCGGTCCGCCGCGGTTGCGGGCGTGGAAGCCGCGGCGGTAAAGGCGCAGAGCGCGCCGGCGAGGGCGGCGTGGATAAATTTCCGGCGTGTGGTGCCTGACATGACGATCTCCTGTTGTGGCGGGAATGGTCCCGCTCGTATGACGCAACGAAGA
>DNMS01000077.1:1774-2732 GCA_003488105.1 Rhodospirillaceae bacterium | reverse complement strand
ACGCGATCCTCGCCTGCCCCCACCATCCCGAAGGCCGCGGCCTGCTGCGGGTGTCCAGCCATCCGGACCGCAAGCCCAACCCCGGCATGCTGTTGCGCGCGCTGGACATCCTGCCCATCGACGCGGCCGCGTCCTGGATGGTCGGCGACCGTGAGATCGACGTTCAGGCCGCGAAGACCGCCGGCCTCGCCGGCGCGGTGCATATGCAATCATCCCATAAGGATTCCGAGGCCGCGCGCCGCAAGGCGGCGGCGCTGGCCGACGCCGGGTTCCGGGTCCGCGCCTGTGACGATGCGGACAAGTTGACGGAGGTCCTGAGCCCGCTATGGGCACAGGACTGAACGTCCGGGCGGAAAGCGCTACTCGCCGCCGTAATGGATGTAGTCGGCCCAGGTCCGCTCAAGCCGCTGCAGGGCCTGACAGACCTCCTCGACCTTCGGTTCGTCGATGTATTCACTGAAGGCGTTGGCGTTATGATCCTCCAGCGCCTTGACCTGCTTGACCACGGCCCGCGCCTTGTCGGTCAACTGCACCGTAATGGACCGCTTGTCGTGCAGGGAGCGCTCCTGCGTCAGGTAGCCCATGTCCGTCAGTTTCTTGATGTTGTAGGACACGTTCGATCCCTGATAGTAGCCGCGTTCGACCAGATCGCGGATGGCCATGGCCTCATCCCCGATATTAGCCAGCAGCAAGGCCTGCACGCCGTTCAGGTCGCGCACCCCCAAACGGTTCAGTTCGGCCCGGATGACGTCGAGAAAGCGCCGATGCAGGCGCTCGATCAGGCGCGTCAATTCGGAATAAGTTCGGCTCACGTAACGTCTCCTCTGTCCCAAGACTGTTATATTTTCTGTCCCATTTCGCAACAACCAAGTCGGCGGCCTGTTTCAGCCCCACCGCAGGCTGCGGTGACGGCCCTATGGCCCGCTGCGCCGCCGCGTTGTAGGCTCGGGCCATGACC
>DNMS01000077.1:0-1620 GCA_003488105.1 Rhodospirillaceae bacterium | reverse complement strand
GGCTCGGGCCATGACCAAGCCGTTCCGCATATTCCAGCGAATCTTCCTCGCCGCCGCCCTGCTGTCCGTCGCCGCCTGCGCCACGGACAAGGTGCCGACGCCGGACGAGATCAAGCAGGACAACGCGGACAACCGCGCCCGTCAGCTCGTGCGGGTCGGCGATGCATCCCGCGCCGGCGGCGACAGCGCCTCCGCCCTTGCCTTCTACCAACGCGCCCAGGCCATGCGCCCCGACTGGGACGAGCCCTACCGGCGCAGCGGCGAGACAGCCCTGGCGCTCGGCATGGCGGAAGAAGCCGCCGCGGCCTATACCCGCCTGACCGCCTTGGCATCGGACGACATCGCCGCCCTTTTGGGTCTGGGCCAGGCTCTTGTCGCCCTCGACCGTCCGGCAGAGGCCGCCGACGCCTTCACCCGCGCCCAGGCGGCAGCACCCCAGGACCACCGCCCTCTCAACGGCCTGGGCATCGCGCATGACCTTACGGGCGACCATGCCGCGGCGCAGGCATTCTACCGTCGAGGCCTCGCCCTGGCCCCGGACAGCCCGTCCCTGAACAACAACCTGGGCCTGTCCCTGGCCCTGTCCGGCGCCTACGCGGAAGCGATCCAGATGCTGGGCGACGCCGCCAAGTCGCCCGGTGCGGGGCCGCGCGCCCGGCAGAACCTGGCCCTGGTCTACGGCCTGTCCGGCGACATGGACCGCGCCGCCAAGATCGGCCGCCTGGATCTCACCGAAGCCCAGGTGCGCAACAACCTCAAACGTTACGAGGCGCTGCGCAAGCTGTCGGACACGGCCCGTGCGCGGGCCGTGCACACGGGCCAGGGCCCCGACGGCTAAGCAGTCGCCGCCGTCCCGGCCGCGGGTAAAGCGGCCGGAGGACGGCACCCCTCCGTCCTCCGGCCAGGTGGTCCGCCTGACCCCTAAAGTGAAGGCGGCTCACCCAACTTGTCCTCAAACTCATTTCAGACCACCCAGACCGTCGATGGCGCTGATCACGGCCGGCCCCAGCAGCACCACGAACAGCGCCGGCAGGATGAACAGGATCAGCGGCACGGTCAGCGTCGCCGGCAGGCGCGCGGCCTTTTCCTCGGCCCGCATCATGCGGTCGTTGCGGAATTCCGTGGACAGCACGCGCAGCGACAGCGACAGCGGCGTGCCGTATTTCTCCGTCTGCTGCAGGGAATTGACGACACCCCGGATCGACGCCAAGGCCGTGCGCGCGGACAGGTTGTCCAGGGCCTGGCGGCGGTCCGGCAAAAAACCGAGCTCGACCGCGCAGATGCTCAATTCCTCCGCCAGTTCCGGACAGGCCGGCCCGGTCTCCCGCGCCACCCGCGTCAGGGCGGCGTCGAGGGCAAGGCCCGCCTCAGTGCAGATAACCAACAGATCGAGGGCATCCGGCAGGCCCTTCTGCAATATCTGCTGGCGCTTTTGCCGGATGTTGGCGACGAAGACTTCGGGCGCATAGGCGCCGGCGACCACGGCGGCGATGGCGGTGAACAGCTTCATCATCCCCGACATCGCCCACAAGTCCGCGATATAGACCAGGACCACGGCGACGGCGCCCAACACAAAAGGCAGCGCCAGCTTGGCGAACAGATAGATAACCAGCGCATCCT
>DNMS01000193.1:2860-3222 GCA_003488105.1 Rhodospirillaceae bacterium | reverse complement strand
ACCGTCTCACCGCCTCAGTGGTGAACTTATACGATAACGGCGCATGACGCTGTTTGAGGGAGGAACCTTCAATGACCAAGATTACGCTGGACCGCCGCGACCTTCTGGCTCCCCTGTTCCCGGACAAGGATAAATGGTTGTTCGTTTCCGGATTGGCCGGCTCGTCCAAGGACGCCGCCGGGCTGACCAACGACGGCCCCAACCTGTTCACCATGGCCGGCTGCATGGGCTCCGCCGTCGCCACCGGCCTCGGCATGGCGCTCTCGGCCCCGGAAAAACAGGTCGCCGTCATCACCGGCGACGGTGAGCTGCAGATGGGCCTGGGCTCCCTCAACACGGTGGCGACGCAGGCCCCGGCCAAC
>DNMS01000193.1:307-2820 GCA_003488105.1 Rhodospirillaceae bacterium | reverse complement strand
GGAAGGCCACACGGCGCAGCGCACCAACTTGGCCATGATCGCCCAGGGATCGGGCATTCCCAGCGTCCTGGAAATCGCCTCGGCCGACCAGATCGCGGATGCCCACGACTTCATCCGCAACCAGCCCGGCCCCCGCTTCCTGTGGTGCCGCGTGCTCCCCGGCGACCCCACGGCCTTCAAACGCAACTTCAACCCGGCGGAATGCCGGATCGCGTTTCGGAATGCGTATCTCGGGGCTTGATCGTCGCAACTCAGACAAAGAAAAGGCCGGGCATTGCCCGGCCTTTTTGTGTTCGGCGAGAGGTGGTTGGGTTAAATTTCCTTGATGTCACTTCGCGTCCTGGAAAAGCTATGTGTTGAGAGGTCTTTGATGCGTTATTTTGGTGGAATTGTTTGCATTTCTAGTTTGTTGTTTCTCGCTATCCCGGTATTCGCCCAATCGGAAAATATTTCATTGCGTCAGTACTTGGAAATGAGTGCTGATCAGCAACGTGAGATTCGAGACAGGATTTTGGGCAGGGCAGTTCCTGAATTTGTGACTCCCATGGAAGCGGAGCTCGGGCCAGAATTAGGGCTAAAGTTTGCGAATTGTTTTAAGCGCATGACCACCGATGGGCCAGATGGAGAGCCAAGCGAGTGGACACGCCAGATCAACGAAGCAACTCAAGTTTTTTCAAAGATGCAAAATCTGGAACAGAATCCCGATGAAAATTTCGGCGACTTGATGAAACGATTTCTGGCTCTTCCAGCAATGCAATGCATCATAGAAACCAGAGAATCTAATAAGAGGTGAGGTTGAGAGTAGGTCGGGGCGAAATCCAACTGACAACTTGCACCGCCTGCGCCCACCAAAAAGGCCGCGCATCAAAGATACGCGGCCTTTCGTCCCGAGGCTATCCCGGGTGCTAACTTGGTAGTGGACGCCAGGGCGTCGCGGGCGGCTTAGTCGTCGTCGCCGCTCGCCGCCTTCTTGTCGAGGTAGTCTTCCTTGTAGAGCTCGGCGCCCTCTTCCTTGAACTTCTCGCTCATTTCATCCATGCCTTCTTTCGCATAATCACGAACCAAGTTCGTGATTTCCATGGCGCAGAACTTGGGCCCGCACATGGAGCAGAAGTGGGCGGTCTTGTGGGCGTCTTTCGGAAGCGTCTGATCGTGGAAGTCACGCGCCCGGTCCGGGTCGAGGCCGAGGTTGAACTGATCTTCCCAGCGGAATTCGAAGCGCGCGCGGGACAGTGCG
This sequence comes from Rhodospirillaceae bacterium, assembly GCA_003488105.1. The sequence goes on along the minus strand of DNMS01000193.1, from coordinate 1,583 downwards.
TCGTCGCGGGCGGCGGCGCCCGGGTGGCCCTTGGCGACGTCGGCGGCATGGGCCGCGATCTTGTAGGTGATCACGCCTTCCTTGACGTCGTTGCGGTCGGGCAGGCCCAGATGTTCCTTGGGCGTCACGTAGCACAGCATGGCCGTGCCGTACCAACCGATCATGGCCGCCCCGATGCCGGACGTGATGTGGTCGTAGCCCGGCGCGATGTCGGTGACGAGCGGCCCGAGCGTGTAGAACGGGGCTTCGCCGCAGACTTCCAGCTGCTTTTCCATGTTGACCTTGATCTTGTGCATGGGCACGTGACCGGGGCCTTCGATGATGACCTGGCAGTCCTTTTCCCAGGCGACCTTGGTCAACTCACCCAGCGTTTCCAGTTCGGCGAACTGGGCCGCGTCGTTGGCGTCGGCGGAGGAGCCGGGGCGGAAGCCGTCGCCCAGCGAGAACGACACGTCATAGGCCCGCATGATGTCGCAGATGTCCTCGAAATGGTCGTAGAGGAACGATTCCTTGTGATGGGCCAGGCACCACTGGGCGATGATCGACCCGCCGCGCGAGACGATGCCGGTGACCCGGTCGGCGGTCAGATGGATATGCTTGAGGCGGATGCCGGCATGGATGGTGAAATAATCCACGCCCTGTTCGGCCTGCTCAATCAACGTGTCGCGGTAGATTTCCCAGGTCAGGTCTTCGGCCCGGTCGACCTTTTCCAGCGCCTGATAGATCGGCACGGTGCCGATCGGCACGGGCGAGTTGCGGATGATCCATTCGCGGATGTTGTGGATGTTGCGGCCCGTCGACAGGTCCATGACCGTATCGGCGCCCCAGCGGGTCGACCACACCATCTTGTCGACTTCCTCGGCGACGGAGGACGTCACGGCCGAGTTGCCGATGTTGGCGTTGATCTTCACCAGGAAGTTCCGGCCGATGATCATCGGCTCCGTTTCCGGGTGGTTGATGTTGTTGGGGATGACGGCGCGGCCGCGGGCGACCTCGTCACGGACGAATTCCGGGGTGATGAAATCGGGGATTTCGGCGCCGAAGCTTTCCGCCCCGTCGCGGGCCTTTTTCAGGACCTCTTCGGGCAGGCGCTCGCGCAGCATGTTTTCGCGGATCGCGATGAATTCCATTTCCGGGGTGATGATGCCCTGGCGGGCATAGGCGATCTGCGTCACCGCCTTGCCGTCAATGGCGCGGCGCGGCGCGTTGCGCACGGGAAATTCGGGGACCAGATGGTCGTCGTCGACGTTGCCGTTGTCTTCCGGCTTCACGTCGC
>DNMS01000193.1:0-141 GCA_003488105.1 Rhodospirillaceae bacterium | reverse complement strand
CTTCCGGCTTCACGTCGCGGCCGTCATAGGGCTCGGTGTCGCCGCGGGCCTCGATCCATTCCTGGCGCAGCTTGGGCAGGCCGGCCTCGATATCGATATAGGCCTTGGGGTCCGTGTAGGGGCCCGAGGTGTCGTAGACCA
>DNMS01000173.1:1050-7977 GCA_003488105.1 Rhodospirillaceae bacterium | reverse complement strand
GCGAGCCGGTCAGGACCGCCGCGCCGCCGTAAGCCACCATCAGGGAGAGAGCCATGGCTCCCACAAGTTTACGAATGTTCGACCAGGTCATATTACGTTTCCCCGTCATAATCTCTTGCGAACCTACGCCTATGCGCAGGTCTATTTCACGCCACCCTGTTTCTGGGTGCGTTCGTTTAATTCGCCGGGCGGCCGCACGTCAGGCTCCGCCGCGTTGGGCGCCGCCCCTCCGGCGTAGCCGGTCCCCGTCACGCCGCCTTGGCTGCGGGTACGGTTACGAAGTTCCTCAAGCCGAGACTCACTCAACTGGGCATCAGGTTTGCCCTTGTAGACCCCGGGCTCGTATCGGATCATTCGGCCTTGTTCGTCCGCGCGGCAGGCTGTCAGGGCAACCGCGGCAACCGCGATCACACCCAATGTCCTGACCATGCGAGCGGTGTTAATGCGCTTTCCGGTCATTTTGATTTCCTTGTCACACCCCGTCGGTTCCAGTAGCCGGAAAGGGGTGCCCCTCTGCTTTATACAGCGAGGCACCCCTCCCAGATTACGCTACCGGATGGACCTACGAGCCCGCCTTCAATTGATAGGCGGTGCCCCAGCCCCAGGCGCCGGACCCGAAGCCACGGGCCACGACACGCTCGCGGTAGATGTTGGACACCATGTCGCCGTCGCCGCCCAAGAGAGCCTTGGTCGAACACATTTCGGCGCACAGCGGCAACTTGCCTTCCGCAAGGCGGTTACGGCCGTACTTCTGGAATTCGGCGGCGGAGTTGTCTTCTTCCGGACCACCGTTGCAGAAGGTGCACTTGTCCATCTTACCGCGGCTTCCGAAGTTGCCCGCCTGCGGATACTGCGGCGCCCCGAAGGGACACGCGAAGAAGCAGTAACCACAACCGATGCACAGGTCCTTGGAGTGCAGGACCACGCCTTCTTCCGTCTGGTAGATGCAGTCCACGGGGCAGACCGCGATGCACGGCGCGTCGGAGCAGTGCATGCAGGCCACCGAAATGGACCGTTCGCCGGGCTGGCCGTCACGGATAGTGACGACGCGGCGGCGGTTGATGCCCCACGGCACCTCGTGCTCGTTTTTGCACGCGGTGACGCACGCGTTGCATTCAATGCAGCGCTCGGCATCACAAAGGAACTTCATTCTTGCCATTGTTGCGTCTCCCTAACCTAGGCCGTTTCGATGCGGCACAAGGTGACCTTGGTCTCTTGCATGTGAGTCACGATGTCGTAACCGTAGGTTCCGCACATGTTGGACGCTTCGCCCAACACATAAGGATCGGCACCTTCCGGATACTTGTGACGCAGGCTTTGACCCTGCCAGTGACCACCGAAGTGGAACGGCATGAAGGCCACACCCGGCGCCACGCGTTCCGTGACGAGAGCCTTGACCTTCACCTTGCCGCCTTCCGGCGAGTACACCCACATCTGCTGTCCGTCCTTGATGCCGGCATTGTTGGCATCGACCGGATTGACCTCGCAGAACATGTCCTGCTGAAGTTCCGCCAACCACTTGTTGGCGCGACTTTCTTCACCACCGCCTTCGTATTCAACAAGACGGCCGGAGGTGAGGATGGTCGGGAACTTCTTGGAATGGTCCTGCTTCTGGATCGACTCATAAGCCGTCGGCAGACGGTAGTTCTTCGTGTCCTTGTACGTTTCGTACTTGGGCAGAAGATCGCGCCGGGGCGTATAGAGCGGTTCGCGGTGCAACGGCACCGGATCCGGGAAGGTCCAGACGATCGCACGGGCCTTGGCGTTCCCGAAGGGCGCACAACCGTGCTTGATGGCGACGCGCTGGATACCGCCCGAAAGGTCGGTCTTCCAGTTGGTCTTGTCGCCGGCAACCCCTTCGATGACCTTCAGTTCGGCTTCGGTCAGGTCCTTGTCCCAACCCAGCTTCTTGAGGATCGCCATCGAGAACTCGGGATAACCGTCCTTGATTTCCGCGCCGACGGAATAGGACCCTTCGGCAAGGAGGCTGACGCCGTTGCGTTCCACGCCGAAACGGGCGCGGAAATTCAGGCCGCCTTCGGCGACCGGCTTGGACGGATCGTACAGGATCGGCGTGCCCGGATGCTTCAGTTCCGGCGTGCCCCAGCAAGGCCACGGCAGACCATAGTAATCGCCGGCCACGGGGCCACCGACGGCCTTCAGCGACGTCTTGTCGAAGGTCGCCTGGTTCGCCATGTGGGCCCGCATACGTTCCGGCGACTGGCCGGTGTAGCCGATGGTCCACATTCCCCCGTTATATTCGCGGGTGGTGTCCTCGATCGAAGGCTCGTCGTTCGTGACCTTGATGTTCTTGAACATCTCCTTCGCGAAGCCGAGCTTCTTGGCGAACTTGTACATGATGGTCTGATCGGGCAGCGATTCGAAGACCGGATCGACCACCTTTTCACGCCACTGCAGGGACCGGTTGGACGCGGTCACGGAACCGTAGGTTTCGAACTGCGTCGAGGCCGGCAGGACATAGACACCGTCCTTGCGGTCCGGGATGACGGAAGCAAAGGTCGGGACCGGATCGATGACGACCATCAGATCCAGCTTTTCCATCGCCTTCTTCATTTCCGGAAGACGCGTCTGGGAGTTCACGGCGTGACCCCAGAGAACCATGGCCCGGAGATTGTCCGGCTGATCCATGTTCTTCTTGTCTTCAAGAACGCCGTCGATCCAGCGCGACACCGGGATGCCTTTGGACTCCATCAGCTTCTTCGAGGCGAAGCGGCCGAGGAGATAGTCGTAATCGACCTTCCAAACGCGGGCCCAGTGCTTCCACGAACCCGTCGCCAGGCCGTAATAGCCAGGCAGCGAGTGCGACAGGATGCAGAAGTCGGTCGCACCCTGAACGTTGTCGTGGCCGCGGAAGATGTTGGCGCCGCCGCCGGACTTGCCGATGTTGCCGAGGGCCAGCTGCAACACGCAGTAGGCGCGCGTGTTGTTGTTACCATTGTGGTGCTGAGTCGACCCCATGCACCACACGAGGGTGCCGGGACGGTTGTTGGCCATCGTGCGGGCAACGCGCTTCAACTGCGCGCCGGGAACACCCGTGACCCGTTCGGTTTCGGCCGGATCCCACTTCTTCACCTCGGCGCGGATTTCGTCCATGCCGTAAACGCGCTGCTTGATGTAGGTCTTGTCTTCCCAGCCGTTTTCGAAGATGTGGTACAGAATGCCCCAGATCAGGGCGACGTCCGTGCCCGGGCGGAACCGCACGTATTCATCGGCGTGCGCGGCCGTGCGCGAGAAGCGCGGGTCGCAGACGATGAGTTCGGCGTTGTTCTGCTCTTTCGCCTTCAGGATATGCTGCATCGCGACCGGATGTGCTTCAGCGGCGTTGGAGCCGATGAAGAACATCGATTTCGAATTATGCATATCGTTGTAGGAGTTCGTCATGGCGCCGTAGCCCCAGGTGTTGGCAACACCCGCGACCGTGGTCGAATGACAGATACGGGCCTGATGGTCGCCGTTGTTCGAACCCCAGAAGGCATAGAACTTCCGGAACAGGTAGGACTGTTCGTTGTTGAATTTGGCGGAACCGAGCCAGTACACGGAATCGGGGCCCGACGTCTTGCGGATGTCGAGCATCTTGTCGCCGATTTCGTTGATGGCTGCGTCCCAGGAAAGCCGCTTCCACTTGCCGCCTTCGAGCTTCATCGGATACTTCAACCGACGATCGCCGTGGGCGTGTTCGCGGACCGACGCACCCTTGGCGCAATGCGAGCCCAGGTTCAGCGGGCTGTCGAAGCCCGGTTCCTGACCGACCCACACGCCGTTATCGACTTCCGCGATGACGGTGCAGCCGACGGAACAGTGCGTACAAACGGATTTGACTTGCGTCATGCCTTTCGCCGCCGCGGTCGCCGCCTTGGCCTGTTTAGCCAAGCCCAGCGGAGCAGCGGAAAGAAGCGCAGCGCCCCCGGCGGTGATCCCTGAACGCTTCAGGAACGTACGGCGGTCCATGGACCCGCCGACCACCCCGGCCAGTGCCTGCTTCAAACGGGGGCCTATCGCCACCCCGTCGCTCTTTTTGGTGAGCATTTTAAGTTATCTCCCAATGTTGATGGGTTAGAACCCGACTAAAACCTCGCGAGGTCGTAGTACGTTTTGACGTGCTCGGTTTCACGATACCCCGACGATTTCGGGCCATCGGAAACCACGGCTGCTTCCGCGGACCCCTGGGAAAGCGCAACCGCGGCAACACCCGCGGCGCCGCCAGTGACGGCTGCTTTCTTCAGGAATTCACGGCGGCCGAGCTTTTGCTTTTGTTCGCTCATCGCAGTCTCCTCAAAGATTGTGATCACAGTTACTTCCACTTGCTTGGTACCAAACGCCCGTTTCGGGTCTTTCTTTTGACGGCGGAAAGCGGCCTGGGCCGATCCCCGCAATTCCGAAAACTCTGTCTTCCCTTCCGGTCGCCCGATCCGTTTCCGGGGCAACCGGGCCGCGCCGCCTACTGGCTGAAGCCAAAGGCGTCGCGTTCGATCTCCATGAACAATTTGCCGATCGCGCCGACGGGCATATACAGCACCGCAGACTTGGCTTTTTCCATGTCGGCGAAGAAATGGCCGGCCCAGGGCGCCAGATGCTTTTCAAAGAACACGCGCTGACGCTCCAGGCTCGCCGGCGGCCCAAAAGCGCCGGTGATCAGCCCGTGCATCACTTCGCAGACGAAGGCGATATGGTCTTCCGGGTCACTAACGCCGTCGGCACGCGCAATCCCCAGCTCCCCAAGGTCGCGGCGCAGGTCGGCGAGCGGCTTTTCATAGACGAACCCGGTCAGGTATTGCGACCCGAAGGGCGCCAGTTCGCCACCAGAGCCGAACCCGTAGAACAGAACGGTGAATTCTTCCTCGGAAACCGCCTGGGTCGTGCGCTTGGCCATGGTCGCCAAGGCATTGACGGCTTGACCCAGGGGGCTTTCATCACCCGCCAGATCGCGCACAAAGGCGATCGTGTCGTTGTCCATGGGCTTCGCAAGAAGCCGCGACAACAACGCATAAATCCCGGCCCGCTGCATGTCCTCTTCAGGCACGGCGGTCTGGTCGGTCTTGTTCTTAGGGTCGGAAAGCTGCCGTTCTCCCTTGGCGTCGCTTCCCATAGTGGCACTGGCCTCCACTTGGATAATCCTTGTTCTCCTTCCGTCGGCTCCACCTGTTGATTCGGCGGATTCCGATGCCTCATGAGCGGGGATTTTTACACTGCAGGCCCCCAAACCAGCCTGCCGCGGATTCTTTTTCCCGCCAATGTATCAAGTGAACGCCTTTTTGCCCGCCAAGTCAACGGACCCCCAATTCCGCCATGCGGAAAAACCACCGTTAAGCCCCAATTTTTTCATGGACTTAACAGTCTCTCACGGCGGAAACGGCGGCCTCAAAAAGCCCCATGGCGGAGGTCAGGCGAGATCGTCCTCGCCATCGCCAAGACCGTCGTCGTCACCCTCAGTTTGAGAGACCTGCGCCCTGGCTGGCTCCGGCAGAACTTCAGGCGCCGGGTGGCGCTGTCCGGGGGACTGGTAGTAGGGATTCGGCGTATAGGTCGGCAGACGGACGCTGGATCCACCCCGGTCCTGCACCCGGCGGGCTTTGTCGGAGATGGATTCTTCTCCGTCGTCGTCCGCATTCTCGGCGGATGCCCCTTCGCCGCCTTCCGCCTCTGGCGTCTCGGCATGTTTCTCCGCCGTCGGCACCGCCCCGTTTTCCGTCGCCTCTTCGGCTTCCGGGTCCTTCGGCTTGTCGCGCCAGGCATAACCGCCCTCGTTCGGGCGATAGGCGGTCGCCCCCGCGGCCAGTTGCGCCATCATCGAGTAATCCTCGCCGTACTCGTGCATGCCGTCGATGAGACTGAAGGCCGGATCGCTCAGCCACAGTTTGCGCAGCGCCTGGCGGCGCAGGAAATCCGGCACCCGCTTGTCCATGAACCCGGTGAAATCGCTGTTCGGGTTCAATTCATCGAGCGGCGGCAGGGTCTCCACATAGGCCGCTTCCTCGGCGGTCAATTCGCGAACGTCGTCGTCATCGGCCGCCGCACCGTCAGGTGCCGTCGCCAGGGCGGTTTCCGGTGCTTCGGCCTCTGGCAGCCCGGCAACCGGCCCGGCGGCACCCCGGCGGGCGACCTGGACGGGGGCCTCCTCTACGGCCTCCCCCTTGGCGCTCTTGCGCTTCAGGCGGGCCCAACGGCTCAGGGGATTTTCGTCGTCGGCGCTCATTCATCCGTCTCCACCAGAGGCCGCGGGCGCATATCGCCCTTGCGCGGATCGTAGGCCTTGTTCCGTTTGCGTTTGACGAATTCTTCTTCGACATGGAAGGTCTCGACGAAAGTGCCGATCCAGGCGGCCAGTTCGTCGGGCATGGGCACGCCCTCGACGATCATTTCCGAATCTTCCGTGTAGCTTTCCGCTTCGTAGGGACAGGCCGTGACCAGTTTGGGCACGACCTCCTCGTCCTCGGCCTCTTCGCCGGGCGCCAGCACGACGTAGATGTGAGGCTGGAAGTTGCTGAGGTTTGCCTTGTACCCCCCGGTTTCACCGGCAAACAGTTCCAGCTCCAGGGTTGCGGCGTGGAAATGAGTCCAGCCCTCGCCTTCGCGAATCAGGCGCCAGCCTTCCCCTTCGTCCAGGGGGGAAAGGCCGGGCACCACCGCGACCGGGTGGAAGGTGTAATCCTGCCACGGGTTGTCGATTGCCCGGCGTTCGATGATGACGCCGAGCATGGCCGTTTGGCGGCGGCTCATTGTGCGGCCTCCGCGAACAGGGTCTCGGCCTCGGCCAGGTTCTCCGGCTTGTTGATGTTGAAGAAAGGATCGAACGGGTCCGTCGGAAAGTCGACATGGACGATGCGGTACCGCGCGGTCCAAGCGTCGATCTTGCGCATGTCTTCTTGCGTCATCGCGGCACGCAGGTCGTCGGCCAACGACACCGGC
>DNMS01000173.1:432-851 GCA_003488105.1 Rhodospirillaceae bacterium | reverse complement strand
CCGGAAAGAACGGCGCGTCGGTGGCGAAGGACGCCAGCCACGTCGCGCCTGGATGGGTTTTCCGCGCCCATTCCATGCCCGTCAGAATCCCCGCCAGCGGCCCGGCATGGCCGTCGATCACATCCACCGCCGTCGGCAGGCCATAAGCCGCGAAACGCGCCGGATCGCCGTTGACGTTGAGCAACAGGTCCTGGACCTGCGGCCGGGCCCGCGCCACCACATGATCCAGGATCGGCTTGCCGCCGAGCGTGCGCAGCGGCTTGTCGCCGCCGCCCATGCGCCGCGCCAGGCCGCCGGCCAGCAGCACGCCAACCGTATCGACGGGCGCCGTCATCGGCTGCCCTTGCGGCGCAGTTCCAGGGGCTCGTCCGCCGCCTCGCCGTGCTCAGCATCGAATTCGATACGGTCCTGGCCGGCCA
>DNMS01000173.1:0-153 GCA_003488105.1 Rhodospirillaceae bacterium | reverse complement strand
CGCCGGCCCTTGGCCCGGCCGATCAGGGTCAGGCCAACCTGATTGGCAAGGTCCACGCCCCAGGCCGTAAAGCCCGAGCGGGACACCAGAATGGGAATTTCCATCTGCACCGTCTTGATGACCATCTCACTGGTCAGCCGCCCGGTGGTGTAG
>DNMS01000004.1:310-3461 GCA_003488105.1 Rhodospirillaceae bacterium | reverse complement strand
ACTCGCGCTTGTCCCAGACCTTCACGGCGCGGAAGTTGCGGTTGTCGTCCTGGCCGATGCGCACCCCTTCCGGGTTGTATCCGTAAGCGCCAAAGGGGGACGTGCCGGCGGTGCCGATCCACTTCGATCCGCCCTGGTGACGCTTTTTCTGCTCCTCCAGGCGCTTCTTCAGGGTCTCCATCAGCTTGTCCCAGCCGCCCAGCGCTTCGATCTGCGCCCGTTCCTCGGGCGTCAGCGTGCGCTCCGCCAGCTTGCGCAGCCAGTCCTCGGGGATGTCCTGAACATCGACCTGTTCCGTCTGCTCCAGCCCCTTGAAGACATGGCCGAACACCTGGTCGAACTTATCCAGGTTCTTCTCGTCCTTCACCAGGGTCGCGCGGGACAGGTAATAGAAATGCTCGATGCTGTAGTCGGCCAAGCCGGCGTCCATGCCGTCCAGCAGGGTCAGGTATTCCCGCAATGACACGGGCACCTTGGCCGATCGCAGTTCGAGGAAGAAATTGATGAACATGGCCGCACCTTAGCTTCGCACCCCGCCCCTGCCAATCCCGCTTCAACGCAATGAGCGGAGCGGATAAGCTGGCGCCCATATAACAAACTATTTAAACGGGAGCCCATCCATGATCACCGTCGTCGTCAATTTCGACCTGCCGCCCGGCACGACCCTGGCGGACGCCACCGCGCGCTTTCAGGACAGTTCGCAAAAGTACCTGGGCGCACCGGGCCTGCTGCGCAAATTCTACCTGTACAACGCAGAAACCATGACCGGCGGCGGGGCCTATGTGTTCGGCACGCGGGCTGAGGCCGACGCGTTGCTGAACGCCGACTGGGTCGCCTCGATCACCGAACGCTACGGTTCGCCGCCGCGCCTGACCTATTTCGAATCGCCCGTGGTCGTCGATAACGTCGCCGGCGAAATCATCGGCTGAGCATCAGTCCTTGTCCGGCCCCGCGACCTCGACCTTGAGCGGCACGGACGAGCGCAAATGCAGATCACGCTGCGGGAACGGGAACACCACGCCGTGTTCGTGGAAAAGGTCCCAAATGCGCAGTTGAACCTCGCTGCGCACATTGGCGACGCCGTTCTGCGGATCGTCGATCCAGAACCGCAGTTCCAAAATCACCGCATTGTCGCCGAATTCAATCAGGTGACAGACCGGCTTGGGGTCCTTCAGCACCCGATTGACCCCGTCGGCCGCCTGCATCGCCAAGTCTCGCGCCAGATGCACGTCCGCGCCGTAATCGATGCCGATCGGCACCTTCTGGCGGATCATGGAATTTGAGTAGGACCAGTTCTCGACCCGTTGCGAGATCAGCTCCTCGTTGGGGATCAGGTGCTCGGTCCCGTCGCGGGTGATGACCGAGACATAACGCGCGCCTAAGGTGTTGATCCAGCCGAAGGTATCGCCCACGGCGATCACGTCGCCGGGTTTCACCGAACGGTCCATCAGCAGGATAATCCCCGACATCAGGTTCGAGACGACCTTCTGCAGGCCGAAGCCGATACCGAGGCCCAAGGCGCCGCCGAACACCGCGAAGACCGCCAGATTGATGCCCACGCTTTCCAGGGCCAGGGCGATGGCGAGCGCGTAGAGAAACACCCGGGCGAACTTGCCGAACAGCACCCGCATCGACGGTGTCAGGCTGTCCGAGGCGTTGATGCGGGTTTCCGCGATGCGCGACGTCACGGAGGCGAGATAAAGGAACAGGGCCGACAGCAACACCGCCTTGATCATGCCGAGGACGGACAGACGGAATTCACCCAGATTGAGCGCCATGTCGTCCAAGGTGCGCATGACCGGGTCGAGCAGGCCCAAAAGGTTCAAGGCCGCGATGGTCCAGGCGGTCACGGCGATGGCGCGGGCCCAGAACGGATTGCGGATCAGCCCGGATGCCAGGCGGATCACCGCCCAGGCCGTCAGCAGCGAGACCGCCCCCTCCATCAAGTGATGGGGCCAGGCGGCGCCCTTGGCCGCGAACACGGCGAACCATAGGGCCGCCAGCCACAGCACCGGCCGGGCGACAGGCTTGAGCGCCGCCACCACGGGCGCACCAAACCTTGCATACCAGCCTTGATCCGGCCGCCGGTCGAGAACGGCCTCCAGGTGGGGTGACAAAAGGCGCGCGGCGACAAAGGTCGCGACAATCACGCCAAGTTGCACAAGGTTGTCGGCGGCCAGCAGATGGATATCAAGCCACGTGAGCGCGGCGTCCAGCCACTGGCGCAGGCGGTCGGAATCGAGAATCGAGTTCAGGTTCATGAGCGCCACCCTTCAGGTACCGTCAGCTTATCCGACCGGCCCGCCCGGGGCCAGGGAGGACGGCGTCAGGCCTCGGGCGCGTCTTCCGGGTCGGGGGCCGGGCCGCTCACGGGGACCAGTTCAATGGTCGCCTCGTCCACGGTCATGGACAAAAGGATCAGGCCGGCCAGCAGGATCACCGTACCCATCCCGGTCAGGGCGAACATGCCGATCATCTGCTGAAACACGAACAACATGCCGATGGCGATCAACAGCGGCTTCCAGCGGCCAAGCCGCTTGCTGGCCGTGCCGCATTCGCCGCACACGATGGGCCGGCCGGCCGCCAGGGGCCAGCTGGACAGGCGTTTGAAGCGGGTTCCGCAGGAAGGACAGCGCATCGCCGCCTCAGCCGCCCTCACGGCGGTTAAGGAAGGCCAGCCGCTCCAGCAGGTGGACGTCCTGCTCGTTCTTCAACAAGGCGCCATAAAGCGGCGGGATCAAATCCTTCTTGTCGTTGGATCGAAGGGTTTCCGGCGGGATGTCCTCGATCATCAGCAGCTTCAGCCAGTCGAGCAGTTCCGACGTTGACGGCTTCTTCTTCAGGCCCGGCACCTCGCGCAGATCGTAGAACAGGTTCAGCGCCTCGGCGACCAGGCGCTTTTGAATGCCCGGATGGTGGACATCGATGATGCGGCGCATGGTGTCTTCGTCGGGGAAGCGGATGTAGTGGAAGAAACAGCGGCGCAGGAAGGCGTCCGGCAACTCTTTTTCGTTGTTCGAGGTGATGATGACGATGGGCCGGACCCGCGCGGCGACCGTTTCCTTGGTTTCGTAGACAAAGAATTCCATGCGGTCGAGTTCGAGCAGCAGATCGTTGGGGAACTCGATATCGGCCTTGTCGATCTCGTCGA
>DNMS01000004.1:0-162 GCA_003488105.1 Rhodospirillaceae bacterium | reverse complement strand
GTGGACGCGGGCGTCGCCCAGTTGTGAATCGCGAAGCCGCGCCACGGCGTCGTATTCATACAAGCCCTGCTGGGCCCGTGTGGTCGATTTCACATGCCATTGGATCAAGGGGGCACCGATGGCGGCGGCGACCTCGGCCGCCAGCACAGTCTTACCCGTGCC
>DNMS01000134.1:3597-6527 GCA_003488105.1 Rhodospirillaceae bacterium | reverse complement strand
TCCGCGCGCATGAACCGGGCGGCGGTGTTGCCGGGAGCGTTGGTGATGGCGGCATCAAGGTCTTCCAGCGCCAAGCCGGCCTCGTCCTGGCGCAGGTGGATGCGGGCGCGCAGCATGTGGTGGCGGCTGTCTTCAGGGGCGAGGGCGATCGCCTGATCGACATCATCGAGGGCCAACTGAAGCTGTTCCATCTTGAGGAATGTCTCGGCGCGGGCGGTCCAGGTTGCTGGCGCCATGGGGTCGGCCTCGAGCGACGCCGAAAGATCGGCGCGTGCCGCCGTAAGGTTGCCGTCGGCGAGATGAGCCTGTCCGCGCAGGCGCAGGAGTGCCGCATCCGAGGGCGCCATGTCCAGGGCTTCGCCGAAGTCGGCAATGGCCAGTTCAAACTCCTCGGTCGCCATATGGACAAGACCGCGTTCACGATAGCTTTCAAGGGGGCGGCGCAGATGGCGGATCGACAGGTCCAGGTCGGCGATGGCCAGGCGGTACAGGCCCATGTGACGCAGCAGCGCGCCGCGCACCTGCAAGGCCTCGCCGTTATTTGGGGCCAGGGTGACGGCGGCGTTGAGATCGGCCCGCGCGAGTTGGTGGTGGCCCTGCGCCAGATGGGCGGCGCCGCGCTGGATCAAGGCGCCGACATGGTGGGGATCGGTGTCGAGCGCCCTGGATGCACTTTCCGCCGCGTCGCCATATCGGTCGAGGGCGATCAGGATACGCGCGCGGAGCGCCAAAGCGTCGGCATTGCGGGGGTCGAGCGCCAGACCGGAGTCGGCGTCGGTCAGCGCCACCGTGTCACGCCCGGCGGCGTGGTTGATACGGGCGCGTAGGAAGTGCACGCGCTTGCGGCGGGGTGTCAGGCGCACGGCGCTGTTCAGGTCACTCAGCGCCTTGTCGGGAAAGCCTTCGTCGATCAGCGCGTCGGCCCGGTTGATGAACAGGTCGGCGAATTTCTCGGGATCGGTTTCGCCCTGGGTGATGGCCTGGGTGCAGGCGAATACGCGCATGGCGGCAGGCAGGGCCGCGTCCACGCAGTCAGGCGTTTGCGCGCGCGCGGGCTGAGCCGCCGTCGCCGCCCAGGCCATAACCAACAGGGACACCCCCCGGATCAGCCGCATCGCTGCCTCGTTTCCGCCAAGTACCGAGAATACTTAGCAAAAAACCAGAGGAAACGCCATCCGGGCTGGTCCGGGGGCAACCGTTCGTTCAGGTTTCCGTGCCGCCGTTGATTTGGATCAGCTGGCCGTTCATGAAACCGCCCTGATCGGACACCAGATAGGCAATCATGCCGGCGATTTCCTCGGGCGTGCCCAGGCGGCCCACCGGCACCCGCGCCTTCATGGAGGCGATATGCTCGGCCATGGCCGGATCTGCATGGTCACCTGCGATGGGGCCGGACGAAATGATGTTGGTGGTGATGCCCTTGGGCCCGAACTCCTTGCCCAGTGCCTTGGTCAACCCCCAGGAGCCGTGCTTGGACACGCTGACATGCGCCCGGCCGTTGTAACCGTGGATGGCGTTCATGCCGGCGAAATTGACGATGCGCCCCCAGCCCCGGTCGACCATGCCCGGCAGGCAGGCGCGGGCCAGCCGGAAGGCGGCGTTCATGTTGACGTCCAGCACCCGTTCCCAGGTCTCGTCGGTGATGTCGAGAAAGCTGTGGCTGGGGCGGATCGCGGCGTTGTTGATCAGCACATCGATGCCGCCGAAATGCTTGATGGCCTCGGCCGCCATGGCGTCACAGGCGGTCTTGTCGCCAACGTCGGCCATGATCACCAGGGCGTCCGCGCCCAAGGCCCGCGCGGCGTCCGCGGTGGCGTCGCAGGACGCCCGGTCGCTGGAGCCGTTGATGACGACATTGAAGCCGTCCCGCACCAAGGCCAAGACACAGGCCCGGCCAATATTCTTCCCCGACCCTGTAACCAGGGCCGCGCGCTTTCGTTCAGTCATGAATGGTGTTCCTCCCGGATGTCGATGCCATGACCCTACGCAAGGCGGCGAAGGCTGGCAAGCGGACGCGGCGGGAAGGCGGATAACACTGTGCGGTTAGCCGCTGTGATCGGGTGTTGGGGTGAACAGATTTTTCAGAGTTTCGGTAACGCCCCGCCGGCCGACGAAGGCGAACATCTGGGTAATGGCGTGACCGTCTTCGGACAGCGGCATGCGCAGCGACCGCAAGGGTTCTTCCACCCCTTCGTAGGTGTTGAGAAAAACCAGGGGACGGCGGACCTCGAATACGGCCATGTATTGCCGCGTCAGCAGGGTCGCGGACCAGGCGTCGGCCATGTCGGTCAATTTCTTTCCGGTGTAATCGCGCCGATGGTAGTGGGTATGGCCCGACCCCCAATAGCGGTAGGTGAATTCCACCGGTTCGCCCGTGACGTCGAGCACCAGCGCATAAGGCAAAACCCGGGCCGGCAATTCATGCAGGTGGAAGTTCGCCCAACTGGGCGCGAAGGCATCGCCCTTCGCGTCGGTCCAGTACGCCATGCAGGCCTGGATGTGTGGATCGTCGACCGTTTCCGGTTCAATCGCAACCGTACTTACGACAGGCCGCATCTGGCCGTCCAGCACGATGGGAGGCAGGATTTTCATGTCACCGTGGTCTCGATCTTCCGACGAATTGGGGAGAATGTCGGTTTATTAGACAAGACTACAGCGGCCGAGCCTGCGGGGGTAACCCTGACTTTGGTCTATATTTTGGGGAATCCTAATGTATGCGGTGCGCGGATGAAGTGGCGGAATCAGGCATGGCGGTCGAGCCGGCCAATGGCCTCGGCGATGGCATCCAGGTCCGAGCTGTCGGCGTCGAACTGCACCGCGAAACCGCCATCGTAGGTCCGCGCGACGCGGCCGGAAAGATGGCCCAGGCCCTCGACATGCATGTCGACGAAGGTGCCGTTGTCGACCGCCACCCCGGCCTCGCCAAGGGC
>DNMS01000134.1:0-3410 GCA_003488105.1 Rhodospirillaceae bacterium | reverse complement strand
GGGCCTCGCCAAGGGCGATCGCGGCCCCCGTGGCGGAGACGTTTTCCACAGAGCCGTGGAAGGCACGGTTGCCGTACCGGCCGTGGGCGGGCTGGTGATAGGGATGGCGGGTCGGGCGGGCGACGTGGTTGTTGGCCGCGACGTGCATGAAAATTTTCCCCGGCGGCGGCCCGAACGGCGGACCTGTCCAATACGGCGGACAGGATCGCGCAGCTACATTAAGAAAACGTAATTAATTGACGGGACGTGAGTTGTCATCCCGCCTGGCGGGGCGCTTCCTGGGGGATGGTCGGAACTTCGTCGGAAATGGTGGTTCGGCGCATGTCGCGGACGTCCGCCGGGTCGTGCCAGCGGCCCCGGTGCATGGTGCAGCGATTGTCCCACATGATCACGTCTCCGGGTTTCCAGACATGGCTGTAGACATATTTGGGCTGCGTCGCGTGCTCCATAAGGTCCATCAGGATGATGCGGCCTTCGGGCACGGGCAGGCCCTCTATGCTGCCGGCGTGGGACGCCAGATAAAGGCTTTTGCGTCCCGACCCCGGATGGGTGCGCACCAGGACCTGGCGGACCGGCGGCAAGCCCGTGCGTTCGCCCTCGTCGAAATCGGTATATCCCAGGCGTTCCCGGGAATTCATGATGGAATGGATGCAGACGTAATGTTCGATGCGGGCCTTGGTGGCGTCGCCCAGGTCATCGTAGGCCGCGCGCATGTCGGCGAATTCCGTGTTGCCGCCGCCGCCCTTGGGCAGGACATGGGCCGCCAGAATGGAATAGCGGGCGGGAATGGGCTTGAACGACGAATCCGTGTGCCACAAACGGTTGGCGTACATGTTGAGCAGGCGGAAGTCGTCCTTCGGCAGCGGCTTGCCGCTTTCGTCCAGGTTGGAAATGTCGCTCATCTTCGGATCAAGCCGCGGGACATAGCCCTTGCGATGCAGCTTGCGGCTGGTTTCCAGGGGGCCGAAATTTTCCGAAAACCGCCGTTGTTGCGCGTCGTCCAGGGACTGGCCGCGAAATGCCAGAACCCCGTAGGTGTCCATGGCGGCACGAATGTCGGATACCTGGTCCGTGGTCAATTCGACGGCAAGGTCGATGTTCGTGACCTCTGCGGCCAGAACGGGATGAAGGGGCGTGATTTTCACGGTCGAATGTCCTCCCAAGTCGTGCGGGGCGCCGGAGCGCCTTGGCCCGTTTCGGGCCCATTTATTGTATACAATTTACCCTTTCCGGGGCGGCTGATCCAGCGTCCCGTGCAGGCCGCCACCTTTACGGCCCGTCGCTTAAGGTTCTAAGGTCGCAGGCAAGGTGGGGACATGCATCCCCTGCGCAAACCACCGGTGGAGACGATCATGACAGTCAGAATGACCCCAGCGCTGGCCGCGGCCGGGATAACCGCCATAACGATGATGTCGAGCCCCGTCGCGGCGGACAATCTGGTGTCGCACAAGGCGGTCTACCACCTTTTGCCCGGCCCCATTTCAGGACAGGTGCCCTATGACGGAGTCGAGGGCCTGGTCACCCGCTCGGTCGAGCGGACCTGCGACGGCTGGATCGTCGCCGAGCACATGGTCATGCATATCCTGACTCGGGTGGGTGGGGTGATCGACCGGGAAATCCGCTTCACCAGTTGGGAAGCGGCGGACGGCACGCGCTATCGTTTCGCCGCGACGATCAAAAGCAAGGCGGGTGACGAGGATACCCGGCTGAAGGGCCGTTTGGAGGTGGCCCGCGAAGGAGCCGGCGGCGAAGCGGTCTATGCGGAGCCGGACGGCAAAAAGGTGACAATCCCCGAGGATACCTATCTGCCGGTCGGGCAGGTCCGCAAACTTCTGGCCGCCGCCCGGGCCGGCGAGAAACAGGTGCGGTTTCACGTTTTCGACGGGACCGAGGATATCGGTCCTCAACTGATGTCCAGCGTGATCACCGGCCGCTTCAAGGCGGGCGAGGGCAAGGGGTTGCAGACGGCCTGGGGGCCCTTGGGCACCGGCCCGGGCTGGCGCGTGTCCTCAGCCTATTTCGAAACCACGGGCACACAGCCGCAATCGACGCCCAGTTTCCAGTTCACCATGGAGTTGCTGGACAACGGCGTGCCGCGCCGCATGGAGATGGACCTGGGCGGGTTCGTCGTCATTCAGGCGCTCAAGGAAATCCATCCGCTACCGGAACCCAACTGCGGCTAACGTGCGGCCAGCGGCAAGCCACGGAGGCGTCAGCCCTTGCGCGCCTTGGCGATCAGTTGGCGCAGGGTGTCGACATCGACCGCGCCGGGCACCAATTCGTCGCCGACGATGAAGGCCGGTGTGCCGCGAATGCCGAGGGTTTCGGCGATCTGGTGATTGCGGTTGATCTCGGCGGTGACGGAATCGGACGCCATCTCTTTCTTGAGCTTTTCAGTGTCGTATCCGGCGGTTTTGGCGATCTTCAGGATGCGGTCTTCGGGCAGGCCGCCCGAGGTCGCCATCAGGGCGGCATGGAAGGCCAGGTACTTGGCCGGATCAAGCTTCCAGGCGGCCAGCGCGGCGCGCGACGCGCTCACCGATTCCGGGCCCAGGATGGGGAATTCCTTGAACACCCAGCGCAGGTTCTTGTCCGAGTCCAGCAGTTCGCGCAGCACCGGAAACACCCGCTTGCAGTAGCCGCAATGGTAATCGAAAAATTCGACCACGGTGACGTCGCCCTTGGGATTGCCGGCGACGGGGGCGTTGGGGTCGCTGATCAGGCTGTCCTTATGCGCCGACAGCGCCATTTTGGCCTGGTCCGCCTGGGCCTGCTGTTCGCGCTCACGATAGATGCGGATGGCGTCGACGATGACCTCGGGATTGGCGAGGAGATATTCGCGGACAACGGTCTCAATGGCGCCGCGCTGTTGCGGGTCCATGGCGGGGGCCTTGTCCTGGGCCTGTGCGGCCGGCGCGATGAGCAAAATCCCCCCGACAAGAGCGGTGGCGATGAGCGAGATGCCCGGCAAGGCGGCAAACCGAAAGGTCATGGTCATTCCTTATCCAAATGGTGGGCGCATATTGGTCCAGACCGCGGCAAGGGGCAAGCGGGCGCGCAGGCTGCCACGTCACGATCCCGTCAGCGCAGCAGGCGAATGTCGGAAATCAGGGCCGCTGGAACGGATGTGCCGGGACGGGCCGGCGGCGTGTCGGCCACGCGCGCCGCGACAAATACGATCCGGGTATGGCTGGTCGACAAGCCCGGCCAAGCCGTGTCGTGCAGGGAGATCAGGTCGATGCCTTCCTGCCAGCGTTTGCCCAGTGCTTCCTCGCCGCCGCGCACCGTATAGCGCGCGGGGGTGCCGTCCTTGGGCATGTCCATGGTCCCGCGGCGCAGCGCCTTGTCGTTCCACACCAATTCCAATACCCGCACGTCGTCCGGCAGGCGGCGCAGGGTTATGTCCTCGG
>DNMS01000259.1:5706-5914 GCA_003488105.1 Rhodospirillaceae bacterium | reverse complement strand
GAACATCCCGTGTTTCGGCACATTCCCCTGCTGCGCGATTGGACGGCGGTCGAGGTCGCGACGGACGGCGGCAACGATACCCTCAACCGGGGCGCCATGTGGCTGGGGCGCAAGGACGCCCCCTTTGCCCACCGCCATGGCGCGGGATTGCGCGCCCTCATGGATTTAAGCGACCTGGACGGATCCCGCTTCGTCATCGCGACGGGGC
>DNMS01000259.1:0-5431 GCA_003488105.1 Rhodospirillaceae bacterium | reverse complement strand
CCAAAAGACTGAGCAAGCGTGTAGAACGGCGACTTCAATTGCCGCAACGGAACCCGTGCCATGACCGTGACCATCGATGCCATCCGCGACGCCGCCCGCCAACTGCAGGGCGAGATCATTCGCACCCCGGCCCTGCCGGTGCGCCGGCTGTCGCGGGCGACCGGCGCCGAGGTCTATCTGAAGCTGGAAAACCTGCAGGTCACGGGCTCGTTCAAGGTGCGCGGCGCCGGGATCAAGCTGGGCAGCCTGTCCGATGACGAGCGCGCGCGCGGCGTCGTCGCCGCCTCGGCCGGTAACCACGCCCAGGGCGTGGCCTATCACGCCGGGCGACTGGGCATCGCGGCGACCATCTACATGCCCGAAGGCACCCCCTTCACCAAGGTCGGGCGGACCGAGGACTTGGGCGCCAAGGTCGTCCTGGAAGGCATCGATTTCAATGCCGCGCGGGATGCCGCCCTGGCCCATGCCGAGGAAACCGGCAAACTGTTCATCGCCCCCTTCGACGACCCGCACGTGATCGCCGGTCAGGGCACGGTGGCCCTGGAACTGCTGGAGGATGTGCCCGATCTGGACATCCTGATCGTGCCCATCGGCGGCGGCGGTCTGATGGCCGGCTGCGCCATCGCGGCCCACGCCATCAACCCGGGGATCGAGATGGTCGGCGCGCAGACGGCGCTTTACCCCTCCATGGCCCAGGCCCTGAACGGCGAGGCATCGACCGGCGCCGGCACCACCATCGCCGAAGGCATCGCCGTGAAAACACCGGGCGAAATCACCCAGCCGATCATCGCCGACCACGTGACGGATATCGCTGTTCTGGGCGAAGATCAGATCGAAGCCGCCGTCCTGGCCCTGGCCGAGGGCCAGCGCATCGTTGCCGAGGGCGCCGGGGCGGCCGGCGTGGCGGCTCTTTTGGCCGGCGATGGCCGGTATGCCGGAAAAAAGGTCGGTATCGTGATTTCCGGTGGCAACATCGATTCCCGCCTGCTGTCTAACGTCCTGCTGCGCGGCCTGGTGCGCGGCGGGCGCATGGTGTCCTTGCGCATCGGCATGAGCGACCGTCCGGGCATGTTGGCCGAGGTCTCCGGGCTGATCGGCGGTCTGGGCGGCAATATCCTGGAAGTCTATCACCAGCGCCTGTTTACCGACGGCCCGATCCGCGACACGGAACTGGACGTGGTGATCGAAACCATCGATGCGGAACATGCCCGCGCGATCGTCGAAGCCCTATGCAACGCTGGGTTCCAGACCCGGGTCCTGTCGAACCGCAAGGACTAGGCCTACATCCTGAAGACCAGCAGTCGGGTGCGTCGGGCGTCATCGACCTCGACGATCTCGTCTGGCTCCGCATCCGGCACGGCAAAGCTGTTGGAAATGAACAGGCTGCCCGGCTTCATTTCCTGCCGGGCTTTGGCATACAGGCGGGCCATGGGTACGGGCGACAGGAAACAATAGACGACATCGAAATTCCTTAAATCCGCCCGCCAAAGAGACAGAAAGCGGATTCGCAGGTTTGCCCGCGGCTGCGTGAATTGACGCAGGCGGGTCACGAGATAAACCAACGGGGCGGTCTCGAAGCCTTCGAACGCGGCGTCGGGCCGCGCATCGGCGAGATGCCAGAGCGTCCCGCCGAGCCCGCTGCCAAGATCCGCCATGCGGATGCCGTGCCGCTTCGGCAACAGCTTTTCAACAGCGCGCCAGGTCTTGGCGTTGGACAGGTAAAGGGGAACCCCCTCTCCCACGGCGTTCCAATAGACGGCAAGCAGCACGACGAACACGGCGGGAAACACCCATCCCGGCGGCTGTAGACCGAGTACGACCCAGAGCAGAACCGGAGCAACCGCCTGAACCGGCAACCACCAGCGGGCCAGCCCCATGGGCAGGGTCGCCACTGCCGCCGCCGCTCCCCAGATAATGCAAAGCGTCGCCGGTGGCGCCGGCCAGCCGAGGTTGCGCAGAACCGTCATGGCGGCCACGGTCGCGATTCCACCGACAAGCTGTGCCGCCACCGCACGAACGATGGGAAAGTTAAATAAAAATGGGTATTTAGATTCGCTCACTTAACCCACGGTATGAGCTTTGAAAATAGATCAGAGGGACCTTGTCGCGGGCCACCTGCACGTCCGCCACGCGGCCGACAACGATGCGGTGGTCGCCGCCGTCGTGGATCGTGTGGGTGTGGCAAGCCAGCGCCGCCGCCACACCGTTCAGAACCGGCGCGCCGGTTGCACCTGTCTGAAATCCATGCCCGTGCAGGTCGAAGGTTTGCGGTCCGGCAAAAGCGTCGGACAAGGCATGTTGGTCGGCGGCCAGGACATTGACCGTGAATCCGGCGCCGGATTCCAGGAACTGGGCGATGCAGCCGGTGCGATTGTCCAGGCAGACCAGGATCAAGGGCGGGTCGAGGGACAGCGAGCAGAAGGCGCTGACGGTCACGCCGACGGGCCCCTGCCCGTCACCGGGCGCGGTAACAACCGTGACGCCCGAGGCAAAGCAAGCCAAGGCGTTTCTGAATGCAATTTGATCAACCATGTCGGCGGCCGAATCGTTCTCCAAAGGATGCTGGCATGTGTACGCGGATGACCTCTTGAATACGTCGCCTGGGGAAGGGCTGGCAAGCCTTTACCAATTACCAATCAATTTGGCGTTCAATGAAGGCGTGGCCCTTTGAATTAATCATATTGGCTTATGGTAGCTCGGTACGAGAAATGCTTGTATTTTGGGATGATAGGACGATAGCTTTCCCCCCGTGCGTTAGAGACCGCGAAGCGGCGTCGGCGCGGCCCCGTGCTCTTGGAGACTGCTGAATGCTGTTTATTGTAGGCTCATTGGTTGTACTGGTGTCCGTGTTCGGTGCCTATGGCGTCCACGGCAGCTTCGGCGTGCTATGGCAGCCGCTTGAATTCATCATCATCTTCGGCGGCGCCATCGGGGCCTTCGTCACCGGCAACCCAAAGTCGGTGATCAAGGGGGTCATGGGATCCTTCAAGACCCTGATCAAAGGCCCCACGTATACTCGCGAACACTATGAAGAGCTTCTCGGTTGCCTCTATTCGGTGTTCCGTCTAGCCAAGACCAAGGGTGACCTGGCGCTGGAAGCGCATGTGGAAAAACCGGACGAAAGCACCCTGTTCGCCAATTTCCCGCTGTTTCACGGTGACCATCACGCCATCGAATTCCTGTGCGACTATCTCAGGCTGTTGACCCTGGGGGCTTCCAACCCGCACGAAATCGAATCGGTCATGGACGCCGAACTGGAAAAACACCACGAGGAGTTGCATGCCATCTCGGGCGCCTGGCAGACCATGGCCGACGCGACCCCGGCGCTGGGCATCGTCGCCGCCGTCTTGGGCGTCATCGTGACCATGGGCTCGATCACCGAGCCGCCGGAAGTTCTCGGTAACCTGATCGCGGCGGCCCTGGTCGGGACATTCAGTGGAATTTTCTTCGCCTATGGCTTCATGGCCCCCATTGCGGCCTCCCTGACCAATACCTACGCTTCCGACGCCGCTTACCTGAACTGCATCAAAATCGCGCTGGTCGGCCACATGCAGGGATACGCCCCGCAAGTGTCCGTGGAATTCGCGCGCAAGACCTTGGCGCACGGGCTGCGGCCAACCTTTGCCGAGGTCGAGGAAATGGTCACCAACCTGCCCGCGGCGTCGTGATAAGCACCCCTCCTGCCGCCGGTCGCAGACCTCCCCGTGACCACGGCAGCGTGAACGGCCGAAACGGGACGGACCCCATAGGAAGGGCCTGATGGCGGACGAAGCCGCAAAACAACCGATCATCATCAAGAAGATCAAGAAGGGCGGACACGGCCATCACGGCGGCGCGTGGAAAATCGCCTACGCCGACTTCGTGACCGCCATGATGGCCTTCTTCCTGCTGCTGTGGCTGTTGAACTCGGTCACCCAGGAATCCCTCGAAGGCATCTCCAACTATTTCGCGCCCGTGTCCACGTCGCAGACGACCAGCGGGTCCGGCGACATCCTTCAGGGCAAGACGATCACCGAGGAAGGCATTTCCGCGAACGCCACGGCGCGCGACAGCGTGACCGTCGACCTGCCGCCGCCCAAGGCCGGCACCGGTGGCGACCTGTCCGAGGGCGAAGCCGAATCCAAGGCCCAACCGACCGAAGAGGACCTTGAGGCCCAGGCCGCCAAGAAGGAACAGGAAGCCTTCGAGGATGCCCAGGAAGAACTGCAAAAAACGCTGGAAAGCGTGCCGCAGATGCGCCAGTTGAAGAACAGCCTGCTGGTCGACAACACGCCCGAAGGTCTGCGCATTCAGCTGATCGACCGCGACGGCTTGGCCATGTTCCCGTCGGGATCCTCCAAGATGTTCCTGCACACGGAACGCCTGCTGGAACTGGTGTCCAAGGTCATCCTGTCGATGCCCCAGGACATCTCGATTTCCGGGCATACGGACGCAACCCCGTTTTCCGGTCAGGACTACGGCAACTGGGAACTGTCGTCGGACCGCGCCAATTCGGCGCGCCGCGCGCTCGAAAGCTTCGGTGTGCCCGACGCCAGAATTCAGCGTGTCGTCGGCAAGTCGGCGACGGACCCTCTGATCGCCGAAGATCCCAAGCATCCGTCCAACCGGCGGTTATCGATCATCCTGCTGCGCGGCACCGGCCGCGAGGCGGAAAAGGAAAAGGCCCAGAAAGACGCCGAGGAAAAGGCCAGGAAAGAGCGCGAGAACGAGGCCCTGCCCGGCCTCAACGAGATCAAGCGTCAGCAACGGCAGGAAGATGGCGGCGCCGTGCCCGCGCCAGTGCTGAAGCCCGAAGGCATACAACTGCCTGCACCCAACGGCGCGGCCCCGGCTCAGCCGGCCGCACCGGCGTTGCCCGGGATCAACCTTGAAATCCGCGGTGATATTAAGCCACAGTAAGTTCCGAACGGTTGACGCATTGGCGGCGTGACCGGAGGCACAGGGACACGACATGCGCCATAAACCCATATCGGACACGCGGTTCTTTTTCGCGACCGCGCCCCTGCCCTGTCCCTATCTGCCGGATCGGGTCGAGCGGCGCGTGGTCACGGAACTGTTCGGACGTGACGCCACACGGTTGCACGACCAGTTGTCCTATGCCGGGTTCCGCCGTTCCCACGGCATCGTCTATGCCCCGGCCTGCCCTGGCTGCGATGCCTGTAAGGCCGTGCGCATCGCCGTCGACGGTTTCGAACTGCGCCCGTCCATGAAGCGGATTCTGAAGGCCAATATGGATCTATCTGCGCGCATGGGACAGCCTACCGCGACCCAGGAACAGTACCGCCTGTTCCAGCGTTATCAGGCGTCGCGCCATTCCGGCGGCGACATGTCCAAGATGGATTACCTGGACTATCAGGCGCTGGTCGAGGACACCCCCATCGACACGGGCCTGATCACCTTCCGTGATGGCGAGGGCACGCTGATGGGGGCC
>DNMS01000293.1:8201-8459 GCA_003488105.1 Rhodospirillaceae bacterium | reverse complement strand
GCAAGTAGGAAACCGCGTCCTTCACCGTCCTGTTGGTATCCCCGTTGGATTCCCGGGGTGGCGCATCATAGACCCGCAGGGGCGATGCCTCGTCCTGCGTGTTCGACCGGTCGCGTAGGAACTTGATGGCGCCGCCGATGTCCTTGATGATCGAGGGCTGAATGCCTTCCGTCGGCTCGTCCAAAACCAACAGGCGTGGCCGCGTGACCAATGCCCGGCCGATGGCCAATTGCTGCTGCTGGCCGCCCGACAGGTCGC
>DNMS01000293.1:7726-7969 GCA_003488105.1 Rhodospirillaceae bacterium | reverse complement strand
CGCCCGACAGGTCGCCGCCCCGCCGCTTCAGCATGTCCTTGAGCACGGGGAACAGTTCGAACACCTCGTCCGGCACGAACCGCATCTTGGCCGGCAGACCGGCGAAGCCCGTTTCCAAATTCTCCTGCACGGTCAGCAGGGGAAAGATTTCCCGCCCCTGGGGGACATAGGCGATGCCGCGCCGCGCCCGGTCATAGGTCGCAAGCGAATTGACCGAGGCCCCGTCCCATAGGATGTCGCCAT
>DNMS01000293.1:406-7489 GCA_003488105.1 Rhodospirillaceae bacterium | reverse complement strand
GGGGTGATGGCCGACGATGGCGCGCAGCAGGCTGGTCTTGCCGACGCCGTTGCGGCCCAGGACGCAGGTGACCTTGCCGACCTCGGCCTTCATACTGACACCGCGAAGGGCCTGGGCGGCGCCGTAGAACAGGTCGACATTTTGGACTTCAAGCATCTCTCGTCTTCCTTTCCCTAGCGGCCCAGATAGACTTCGATGACGCGCTCGTCGGCGCTGACGTAATCGAGCGTACCCTCGGCGATGGCGGCCCCTTCGTGCAGCACCGTGACCTGCACGTCCAGGTCGCGCACGAAGGCCATGTCATGTTCGACCACGACCACGGAATGGCGCTGGGCGATGTCACGCAGCAGGCGTGCCGTTTCTTCCGTTTCCGCGTCGGTCATGCCGGCAACCGGCTCGTCGACCAGCAGAAGCTTGGGGTCCTGGGCCAGCAGCATGCCGATCTCCAGCCATTGCTTCTGCCCGTGGGACAGGTTGGCGGACACCTCGTCCTTCACGCGGGTCAGGCGGATGATTTCGAGGATATCCTCGATCTCCTTGCGGTCCTTGGTCCCCGTGAGGTGGAACAGGGTGTCCCAGGCCCGCCGCCCGGATTTCAACGCCAACACCAGGTTGTCCCAAACCGTGTGGTTTTCGAACACGGTCGGTTTCTGAAACTTGCGGCCGATGCCGAGGGAGGCGATCTGCGCCTCGTCCATGCGGGTCAGGTTCACGGTCTCGTCGAACAGGACGCGGCCGTTGTCGGGCTTGGTCTTACCGGTGATGACGTCCATCATCGTCGTCTTGCCGGCCCCGTTGGGGCCGATGATGGCGCGCATTTCACCGGGCTTCACGGTCAGCGACAGATCGCGCAGAGCCCGGAATCCGTCGAACGAGACGTTGACGTTTTCCAGATAGAGGATCGAGCTTTTCAAGGACATGTGCTCAATCCCCTTCCTGCGGCTGGGGTGCGGCGGCGGCGTCCTTGGACGCGCGGCGCTTGGCCTTCCAGTCGTCATAGGTGCC
Source organism: Rhodospirillaceae bacterium (assembly GCA_003488105.1). Next base: position 6,484 of record DNMS01000293.1, on the reverse strand, counting down.
GACGATGCCCTTGGGCAGGAACAGGGTCACGGCGATAAACAAGCCGCCGAGCGCGAACAGCCAGAATTCCGGCAGGATGCCCGTGAACAGGGTCTTTCCGAAGTTGACGATGATCGCGCCCACGGTCGCCCCCACCAGGGTGCCCCGGCCGCCGACGGCGACCCAGATCACGACCTCGATGGAGTTGGCGGGCGTGAATTCCGACGGGTTGATGATGCCGACCTGGGGCACGTAGAGCGCGCCCGCGACCCCTGCCATGCAGGCCGATAATGTCCAGACCAGCAGCTTGTAGTTTTCGGGCCGGTAGCCCAGGAAGCGGGTTCGGCTTTCCGCGTCGCGCACGGCGATCAGCACCTTGCCGAACTTGGAATTGACCAGCGCCTTGCAGATGATGAAGCCGAGCGCCAGGGCCACCGCCGAGGCCACCAGCAGGCCGACACGGGTTGAATCCGCCTGCACGTCGAAGCCCAGGATTTCCTTGAAGTCGGTCAGGCCGTTGTTGCCGCCGAACCCCATATCGTTGCGGAAGAAGGCAAGCATCAGGGCGAAGGTCAGGGCCTGGGTGATGATCGAGAGATAGACCCCCGTGACCCGAGAGCGGAAGGCGAACCAGCCGAACACGAAGGCGAGCACGCCGGGCACCACGATGACCATCAGGGCCGCGAACCAGAACTGGTCGAAGCCGTACCAGAACCAGGGCAGTTCCTTGTAGTTCAGGAACACCATGAAGTCGGGCAGGATCGGGTCGCCGTAGACACCCCGCGTGCCGATCTGGCGCATCAGGTACATGCCCATGGCGTAGCCGCCCAGCGCGAAGAACGCCGCATGGCCCAGCGACAGCACGCCGCAGAAGCCCCAGACGAGATCCACCGAGAGTGCCAGCAGGGCATAGCAGAGATACTTGCCGAGCAGCGCCACCGAATAGGACGAGACATGCAGCGGGCTGTCCGCGTCGGTGCCCAGGCTGAGGACCGAAACCCCGACGACGATCAAGAACAGCAACCCCAGGAAGATCGCCGTGCGGCGGTCGAAGCCGCCCTGAATAAGCTTGAGAGTCATCATGTCTCGATCGCCCGGCCCTTGAGGGCGAACAGCCCCCGTGGACGTTTCTGGATGAACAGGATGATGAACACGAGGACCAGGACCTTGCCCAGCACCGCCCCCGCATAGGGTTCAAGGAACTTGTTGGCGACGCCGAGCGTCATGGCCCCGACCAACGTGCCCCACAGATTGCCGACCCCGCCGAACACCACGACCATGAAGCTGTCGATGATGTAGCTTTGCCCCAGGTTGGGGCTGACGTTGTCGATCTGGCTGAGCGCCACACCGGCGATCCCGGCGATGCCGGAGCCGAGCCCGAAGGTCACGGCGTCGACCCAGCTGGTGCGGATGCCCATGGCGCCCGCCATGCGGCGGTTCTGGGTCACGGCGCGCATCTGCAGCCCGAGGGAGGTCTTTTTCAACACCGCCATCAGGGCGAACAGCACGACCAGCGAGAACACGATGATCCACAGCCGGTTGTAGGTGATGGTCAGATGGCCGATCTCGAAGGCGCCTGCCATGTAATCGGGCGTGCCGACCTCGCGGTTGGACGGCCCGAAGATGGTGCGCACGGCCTGTTGCAGAACCAGGGAAAGGCCCCAGGTCGCGAGCAGGGTTTCCAGCGGGCGGCCGTAGAGAAAGCGGATGATGCAGCGCTCCACCGCCATGCCGACGGCGCCGGCGACGAGGAAGGCGAGCGGCACCGATATCAGCAGGGAATAGGCGAACAACTCGGGCATGGAGGTGCGGATGACTTCCTGCACCATGAAGGTCACATAGGCGCCGATCATCACCATTTCGCCGTGGGCCATGTTGATGACCCCCATGACGCCGAAGGTGATGGCCAGGCCGATGGCGGCCAGCAGCAGGACCGAGCCCAGCGACAGGCCGTACCATACGTTCTGCGCCGCCCCCCACAGTTCCAGGTTCTGGCGGATCGATTTGGCCGTGGCCTCGGCGGCGGCTTTCACCGCACCCTCCGATTGCGCGGCGGCGGCGAGTGCGACGGAAAGCGCGTCGCGGTCGCCCCGTTCCTCGATCAGCTTGAGGGCCGCGATCTTGTCGGCTTCGGGCACGTCGGATTTTAGCTGCACGGCGGCGCGGGCCCCCTGCAGCGCCTTTCTCACCTTGTCTTCGGTCTCCTTGAGGATCGCGGCCTCGAGGGGAGCGAGCATGTCCGGGTCCTGGGACTTGAACACCGCCCCCGCCGCCTTGAGCCGCGCCGCCGGGTTCTTGGACAGCAGCGTCAGCCCGCCGAGGGCGGCCTTCAGTTCGCGCCGGAGCCGGTTGTTCACGCGGATCTTCTTGACCGAGAAGCTGTCGGACGCGGCGACGTCCTTGCCGGACAGGGGGTCGATCAGGGTGAACCCGCCCTCGGCTTTCTCGGTGATGAAGACTTTCTTGTCGGACGGCCGGACGTAAAGTTTGCCGGCCAGAAGGGCCTGAAGCGCCGGGACGACGCGGTCGTCGCCGGAAGCCGCGAGGGCCTGAATTTGCTTGGCCGTGTCGGAGAACCCGCCCGTGCCCAGGGCGTCGATCTGCGCCTGGAGGGCCGTGTCGTCCGCCTGGGCCGGCCCCGCGGGGATCAGCCAGGCCAAGGCCAGGAAAAGCAATAATGAATGAATGGATCGCGCCATGAACCTGCCGCCGTTGCCAGGATGGGGATTGCGGAATTTTGGGGTGGTGTGGGGGGCGGGGCGTTTGCCCCGCCCGCCCGTGTGGTCTGTGTCTGTCACGGCTGTGACCGGGCCCTAACTCAGGACCCCTTGCCGCTGCACTTGCCGGTCTTGACGTTGAAGTTGCCGCAGGACATGGGCTTGCGCCAATCGGAGATCAGGTCCTTGGAACCCGGCAGGAAGTCGGACCAGGCGTCGCCCGGCACCAGGCCCGGCGTCGAAGACACGGTTTCGAACTGGCCGTTGGCCTGAATCTCGCCGATCAGCACCGGCTTGGTGATATGGTGGTTCGGCATCATGGCCGACACGCCGCCCGTCAGGTTCGGCACGGTGACGCCGACGATGCTGTCGATCACGGCGTCCGGCTTGGTCGTACCGGCGATCTCGACCGCCTTCACCCACATGTTGAAGCCGATGTAATGGGCTTCCATGGGGTCGTTGGTCACGCGCTTGTCGTTCTTGATGAAGGTCTTCCACTTCTTGATGAACGCGGCGTTTTCCGGCGTGTTGGCGGACATGAAGTAGTTCCAGGCGGCCAGATGGCCGACCAGCGGGGCGGTGTCGAGACCGGCCAGTTCCTCTTCGCCGACGGAGAACGCGACGACGGGAATGTCTTCGGCCTTGATGCCCTGGTTGGCCAGCTCCTTGTAGAACGGCACGTTGGCGTCGCCGTTGATGGTCGACACCACGGCGGTCTTCTTGCCGGCGGAACCGAACTTCTTGATGTCGGCGACGATCGTCTGCCAATCGGAATGACCGAACGGCGTGTAGTTGATCATGATGTCTTCGGCGGGCACGCCCTTGTCCTTGAGATAGGTCTCAAGAATCTTGTTGGTCGTGCGCGGATAGACATAGTCGGTCCCGGCCAGGACCCAGCGCTTCACGCCTTCCTGCTCGGCCAGGTAATCGACGGCGGGGATCGCCTGCTGGTTCGGCGCGGCGCCTGTGTAGAACACGTTTTTCTGGCTTTCCTCGCCTTCGTACTGGACCGGATAGAACAGGACCGAATTCAGCTCCTCGAACACCGGCAGCACGGATTTGCGGGACACGGAGGTCCAGCAGCCGAACACCACATCGACCTTCTTGATCTCGATCAGCTCACGCGCCTTTTCGGCGAACAGCGGCCAGTTGGATGCGGGATCGACGACGACGGCTTCGAGCTTCTTGCCCAAAAGGCCGCCTTTCTTGTTCTGCTCCTCAATCAGCATCAACATGACGTCCTTCAGCGTGGTTTCGCTGATCGCCATGGTGCCGGACAGAGAATGGAGAATGCCGACTTTGATGGTGTCGGCGGCCTGCGCGACGGTGCTCGTCATCGCGGCCGCGGTCAGGGCGATGCCCGCCACTGCCCCCCGGAAATACGTTTTCATTATATCGCCTCCAAATAAGGAATTGTTGCTGCGTTGCGGCAAGGTAATGGCAAGGGCCGTGCCAATTTGCACAGCCTGGGAGCGAATAAAAATATTCGTTATTTTTCAAGGTATTAATGACACGATTGACCAGTACCGTCTTGCGAACGGGCCGCAATTATCGGTTAAAAATTATGCAAATTGTCTTATTTGCCCAAAATATAACCATACAAGTGTGCGATGGCGAAGCCGCCAGTTGCACCACCGCCGGACGCCCAATCGGCAAATGACAAATTCATCTGGCGCGGACCATAAGGCGCACCTATATCGAACCTATCGATACCTATTATAGATTCACCCTATTGTCCGCGCTATAACCCGCCGACCACACACCGCCGATCCGCCCCCATCCCATCGGAGACATCATGAACACGCTCAACCGCGACGCCCGCCCCACCCATTCCGAAACCCTGACCAAGGCCGGCAAGCTGCGCCACATGCTGACCTCGCCCGACCTGGAATTCATCATGGAGGCCCATAACGGCCTGTCGGCGAAGATCGTCGAGGAAGCCGGGTTCAAGGGCATCTGGGCGTCCGGCCTGTCCATGTCGGCGGCGCTGGGTGTGCGCGACAACAACGAGGCGTCATGGACCCAGGTTCTGGAAGTCCTGGAATTCATGTCCGACGCCACCTCGATCCCGATCCTGGTCGACGGCGACACCGGCTGGGGCAACTTCAACAACATGCGCCGCGCGGTGACCAAGTTCTGCCAGCGCGGCATCGCCGGCATCTGCATCGAGGACAAGCTGTTCCCGAAAACCAATTCCTTCATCGGCGAGGGCCAGCCGCTGGCCGACACGGCCGAGTTCGCGGGCAAGATCAAGGCCGGCAAGGACAGCCAGACCGATCCCGACTTCTCCATCGTCGCGCGGCTGGAAGCCTTCATCGCCGGGCGCGGCCTGAACGAGGCGCTCGACCGCGCCCATGCCTATGCCGAGGCCGGGGCCGACGCCGTGCTATGCCATTCCAAGCTGGCAACGGCGGACGAGATCATGGAATTCATGCGCCAGTGGGACAACCGCGTGCCCGTGGTCATCGTGCCGACCAAGTATTACGCCACGCCGACCGACGATTTCCGCAAGGCGGGCGTGTCGCTGGCGATCTGGGCCAACCACAACCTGCGCGCCGCGATCACCGCCATGCGCGAAACCACGGCCCGCATCCTGCGCGAGGAAAGCCTGGCCGGGATCGAACCCCACATCACCACTGTGTCGGAGATTTTCCAGCTGCAGGGCAACGACGAACTGCGTCAGGCCGAAGGCCGCTATCTGCCGGCCAAGAAGGCCCCGGGGGCGGTGATCCTGGCGGCGTCGCGCGGCAAGGCCCTGGGCGAACTGACCGCCGACCGCCCGAAATGCATGATCGACGTGCGCGGCCGGCCGCTGTTGGCCCGCATGACCGACGCCCTGAAGCAGTCGGGCGTGCGCGACATCACGGTGGTGCGCGGATACGCCAAACAGATGATCAACCTGCCCGGCATCCGCACCGTGGACAACGATTTCTATGAAAAAACCGGTGAGGTCGGCAGCCTAGCCTGCGCCAAGGACGCGATCCAGGGCGACTGCGTCATCGCCTATGGCGACATCCTGTTCCGCCATCACCTTGTCGACAAGCTGATGGAAACGGCGGGCGACATCGTCGTTGTCGTCGACGGCCAATGGCAGGCACGCAGCGAAGAACACCAGGGCGACGCCGCACAGCCCGACTGGGTGCGCGATTTCGCCGCCTGCTCCCTGCCCTTCGCCGCCGACTTCATGGACGAGGACGCGCCCGTGACCCTGAAACGCATGGGCCCGGACATCGACGAAGCCGCCATCGCTGGCGAATGGGTCGGCCTGGCCCGCGTCACGGAAAAGGGCGCCGACATCCTGCGCGCGGAAATCGACGCCATGATGGCCGAGGGCCAGACCAAGGCGGGCCTGCCCGCGCTGTTTTCCCGCCTGGTCGCCTAT
>DNMS01000293.1:0-158 GCA_003488105.1 Rhodospirillaceae bacterium | reverse complement strand
GCTGTTCTCCCGCCTGGTCGCCAAGGGTGTTGAGATTTCCGTCGCCTACGTGGCCGGACAATGGATGGACATCGACCAAGCCGCCGACCTGAACCAGGCAAAACTCTTCCTGTAAGTTTCGGCGGGGCAAGGCCCCTGAACAACCTTCTCATCTTCCC
>DNMS01000249.1:2842-3692 GCA_003488105.1 Rhodospirillaceae bacterium | reverse complement strand
ACTTGCGCAGTTGGATGAAGGCACGGGGGTACGATACCTTCGCCTTCCCGCAGAAGGATCACCTGCCGATCCTGGTGCCCGAGGCGACGGAGCTTGCTTCGCCCTATGTCTTCAACGTGCTGTTTTCGACCCTGGATACGGTCGCCGAAATTTGGCCCCGCGTTACGCCGTTCGAAGGCTAACGGGCGTTTGGCCTGACGACGGCCTCATAAAATCCGAACAGCATGTCGGCGGCTTCGTTCACGGCGTTGTTCAGGCAATGGCCGATGCTGGCGACGAAGGCCGTATCGGCCAGGGCGGCGGGCCCGAACCGGGCATCCATCGCGGCCGGCGGCAGCACCGGTGCGGTCCCCGTCCAAGTGAAGCGTCCCGTGCGCAGGACGGCGTCATCGGCCCGACGTGGCGTCATCCCGTCGGCGACGATAAATTTTTCAAACACGCCGCCGCCGGCGAACGACGGCGTCAAGGCACCGACCCATTCCTCGAAATCCGCATGGTGCGTTTCGCCTTTGATGGTGTGTCCGTACTGCGCCAGATCGCCGATGTAATGCATGGCTGCGCCCAGGAAATAGGCGGCATGGTCCGGCCTGCCGGCGCGGTAAGCCTGGACGGCTTTTTCATATTCCTCTTGCGCGCGTTGGGCAGGCAGGTCACGGGTGATCCCGCCGTTTGTATCGAACCTCAGGTCATGGCGGCCTTGGCCGGTGTCGTTGTAACCCCGATTGGGCGCGCCGCAGAAAGCTTCTATTTTCGCGTAGTCAGGGGCTTCTGTGCCGATCAGCATGAGAACACGGTGCGGGTCCAGCCAGGCGCGCGCCGCCGACGGCAGCAACGCTCGGGCGTGGTCGGC
>DNMS01000249.1:592-2744 GCA_003488105.1 Rhodospirillaceae bacterium | reverse complement strand
GGCGATCCAGTCATGGGTCGAATAGGGCGGCGCCAGGCAGTCGGCGGCGCTGTTGGTGACCTTATTGTCCGGCGGGCCATTCTTCCAGGCCTGGGCGGGTGTTGCCGTCAGGGCGGCCAGAATCAGAACCGCCACGGCGTAGCGCGGTGCCATTACGTCACAGAGCGAACGGAGAGACGACAAGGCCACCGTCCCCGGCGATCACCAGATGGTCCGGCTCGATGGCCGTCCATTGCTTGAGATCGTCGTCCAAGGGTTCCGACAAAATGATGATCGCCGTGCCCGTGGCCACGGTTACTTCATCCGCCATGTCATGGGGCTTGGCGCCAACGCCGACGTATAGCGTCGGCACCCGGCCCGCGGACGCATGGCGCAGGGCCCAGACGGTCTGCCCGTCCGTCAGCGCGATGGTCATGTTGAAGGGTTCTTCCACGCCGGCGTCCTTCTGGGTCTTTTCGATGGTCTGGATCGCTTGGCGGATGGCGGCTTCCGGGTCTTCGTCCAGGCCGAAGGTCAGCATCAGGTGGAAGAAGACTTCACTGTCCGTGGTGCCTTGGATATTGGGAAACAATTCCGGCGACACGGCAAAGGCCAGGGCGCGGCGCACCTTGGACCATCCGCCGATTTCGCCGTTGTGCATGAACAGCCACTTGCCGTGACGGAAGGGGTGGCAGTTGGTGCGGTTGACGGAGGTCCCGGTGGTTGCCCGCACATGGCCGAAAAACAGATGCGACTTCACCTGTTCGGAAATGTTCAACAGGTTCACATCGTTCCATGCGGGCAGGATGTCCTTGTACAGGCCAGGGCGGTCCCTTTCGCCGTACCAACCGATGCCGAAGCCGTCGGCATTGACGACATGCGCGCTTTCGCTGGCCGACAGGCTTTGCCGGGCCAGCGAGTTTTCCGGTCGCAGCAGAAGGGTATCCAGGTAGATGGGCGGTCCCGCGTAGGCAAGCCAGCGGCACATGTCGGTGGTCCTTTTCCGATATCAGCTGTAACGGTTTCCGGCGGCGACCCCGCCGCCGTCGACGACGAGAGTCTGGCCGGTGATGAAACTGCCGGCGTCCGAGGCCAGGAGGATCGCCGTCCCGGCGATGTCTTCCGGTTCGCCCAGGCGGCCGAGCGGATAGGCGGCTTCGGCGCGTGCACGGGCTTCCGGGTCTTCCCAGAGGGCGCGCGCGAAATCGGTCTTGATCAGGCCGGGTGCGATGGCGTTGGCGCGGATATTGTGCGGTCCCCATTCGATCGCCAGATTACGCGCCAACTGCATGTCAGCGGCCTTGGACACCGCATAGGCGCCCAGGTTCATGGACCCTTTGAGCCCACCCACGGACGAAATCAGAATCACCGCGCCGTCGCGCCGTGCCGCCATGTCCGGCAGGACCATGTTGCACAGCTTCAAGACGTTGGTGACGTTGACCTGCAGGATTTTCTCCCAGGCGCCGTCGTCGATCCCGGACATGGGGCCGTGATAGGGGTTTACGGCGGCGTTGCAGACCAGAACGTCGATCCGGCCCCATTCCTCCTTGACCCGATCAACCAGGGACGTGAGCTGGCCCACGTCAGATACGTTGCAGGCGATGGCCATGGCCTCGCCGGGGGCGTCGAAATTTTCTTCGTTGATCTGGGCGGCGACCGCTTCGCAGGCGTCCAGCTTGCGCGAGGTGATGACCACCTTGGCACCTTGGCGGGCGTAGGCTTCGGCGATGGCCTTGCCGATTCCCCGGCTTGAACCTGTGATCAAGGCGACCTTGCCTGTCAGGTCGAACATGGTGGTCATGGTGTCTCCTTCGTCTGGCCGGGTGTTTCCCCTTGTCCGGCGACACTTTTTCACGGTTTTCGGGGTTTGGGAACGGGCCAGCGTGCGAATTTCCATGACTAACTTTAGGCAGGGTTGACCGGGGCCGGCGCATGCACTTCACTTTGTGCAAACAGAGGGTGGGATTCCCGCCACAAATAACGTTTCCGTGTCGAACACGGAACGCAGACCGCTCGTGAGGCCCGACTTGGCCACCATAAATTTGCGTTCTTTCACCGTCCTGATCGTCGATCAGGACGATGCCCATCGTTGGATGCTGCACAATCTTCTGCAAGCCCGGGGCCGGCGCATGCACTTCACTTTGTGCAAACAGAGGGTGGGATTCCCGCCACA
>DNMS01000249.1:0-352 GCA_003488105.1 Rhodospirillaceae bacterium | reverse complement strand
GGCTGTCGAAAAAAAGCATCACAGAACGGGTCGATACCGTCGATTTCATGATCTGTGACATGTTCGAGGAACTGTTGAACGGCATCGACATGGTGCGGTGGATTCGCATGAATAGAGATTCGCCGAACCGCTTTCTGCCGGTCATCCTGATCGCCAAGACGTTCGATCCGAAGACCGTCGCCGCGGCCCGCGGCTTCGGGGCGACCCAGTTCCTGCTTAAGCCGGTGACGGTGGATGCTCTGGTCGACCGCATTTTGACCGTGATCAACCGGCCCCGGCCGTTCGTCTACAACACCGCCTATTTCGGCCCCGACCGGCGGGGAAACCTTAAGCCGGTGCCCAAAGAACGCCG
>DNMS01000237.1:4583-6445 GCA_003488105.1 Rhodospirillaceae bacterium | reverse complement strand
CCGCACCCTGGGGCTGAGCGGTGCCGCCGGGGTGGCGACGGCAGCCAACGTGTTCGTCGGCATGGTCGAGGCCCCCCTCTTGATCCGCCCCTATCTCAAGCGGCTGGCCCCGGCCGATCTGTTCCTGGTCATGACGGCCGGCATGGCGACCATCGCCGGCACGGTGCTGGTGCTTTACGCCACCATCCTGAAGGACGTGCTGCCCGACCCGGCAGGCCACCTGCTGACCGCATCGCTGATGAACGCCTGCGCCGCCGTAATCGTCGCCCGGCTGATGATGCCGGCCCCCGAGGGTGCCGCCGATACCGCCGCCCCCCTCGACCCCTCGCCCGACCACGGCGTGATGGAGGCGATCACCCGGGGCACCGGCGAGGGCGTGCAGTTGCTGATCAACATCACCGCCATGATCATCGTGCTGGTGGCCCTGGTCAGTTTGGTCAATCTGGCGCTCGGCCTGATTCCGGACGTCGGTGCCGCGCCGCTGACCCTGCAACGCCTGCTCGGCTGGGTCATGGCGCCGGTGGTCTGGCTGATGGGCGTGCCCTGGGCCGAGGCCCCCCAGGCGGGCGGCCTGATGGGCATCAAGACCGTGCTGAACGAATTCCTGGCCTATCTGGAGATGGCCAAGATGGGGCCGGAGGTGCTGTCCGACCGCACGCGCATGATCATGGCCTACGCCATGTCCGGCTTCGCCAATTTCGGGTCCCTCGGCATCATGATCGGCGGGCTGGTCGCCATGGCGCCGGAGCGCCGGGCCGAGATCGTCGCCCTCGCCCCCATGACCATGGTGTCCGGCACCCTCGCGACCTGCCTGACCGGGGCGATGGCCGGGATTCTCGGTTAGCGCAAATCCCGAGCGGGCCGATCCCAGGCCCGCGACGACGCATTTGCGCAAACAAAATTCAGCGCAGCACCCGCACCTTATACGTCAGAACCAGTTCCCCCTTGCCCGGCACCTCGACCAGCCAGCGCGCCCGGTCGCCGGACCGTTCATGGACCAGGGAGTTTTCGGTGATGGCCCAATCGCCGGGCAGGACCTCGGCGATCCGCACCCGCGCGGGCTTGGCGCGGCCGTTGGCGACCGTGATCTTGAAGGCGGCCTCGACATTACGGCCCTGGGCGTCCAGGCGCTTGAAGGCCGTCTGTTCGCGCTTGACCGTGACATCGAAGGCGCGGCCCAGGGTGACGATCACCCGGCCGCCGTCGGGCGTGTCGGAAATGCGGTCGGACCCGGCGAACAGGGGCTGGCCGTCGGACGCGGTGCGGTAGGCGCGGACCACCCCGCCCGGCAGGGGCAGGCCGCCCGCGACCAGGGATTTGTTATCGAAGCTAAGCCGCACCTGGGGGTGGTCCGGGGCCTGATCGCCCGGGGCCGGGCCGAACACCTGAGGATGGCCCAGGCTCAGCAGCGTTTCCGACACCGGCACCTCGACCGGGCCGAGCAAGGCGACCTGCTTGCGCTCCCCGGCGGCCAGGGTCTGCGCACCCGGCAGGGTATAGACATGAACCGCCCCCTGGGCTTCCCGCACGGGCAGGGCCGCGTCGGCCGCCGCGCCGCGCGCTTCGGCCATCATCATCGTGCGGGGGGCCTTGGCCATGGGTTGGGTCCCCATCGCACGGTTGACCTCGCCCGCGACCAGGCGCAGACGGGCCGCGTCCATGGCCACGCCGGTATCGTTCTGCACCGACGCCCAACCGGTCAGGCTGACCCGCCCGCCGTCCGGCGCCACGACCGCCGTGTAATCCGTGGACCAGGACAGGCCCTCGGTAAGGTAGGTCAGGGTCAGGCCGCGCGCCGCCGCGCCGGCAGTGATGCGGGCCGTCAGGACCGGCCGCGCCGACAGCCCGCCGCTGTCGTCGAC
>DNMS01000237.1:0-4537 GCA_003488105.1 Rhodospirillaceae bacterium | reverse complement strand
CGACCGCCGTGTAGTCGGTTGACCAGGACAGGCCCTCGGTAATGTAGGTCAGGGTCAGACCCTTCACGTCCGCGCCGGTGGAAATGCGCGCCGTCAGGCTGGGCTTGGCCGCCAGGTCGCCGACGTCGTCCGGAAACACCAGACGGCCCGGCATGCCCGTCTCGATCCGCCCGCCCATGCGCAGCACGACGCCGTTCTGGACGGACAGCACGGTCGCCTTTTCGATCTTCTCCTCGCCCGTGGTCGGATGGACCTTGACCACACCGACCTCCTTACCGAGGAAGCGTTCGAGCAGCGCGCGCGGGGTCAAAAGGTTGCGCGACAGGGACAGCGACTGCACCGTAACCTCGCCGCCGTCACCGGCGAGGCGCAGGCTTTCCGCCAGGGTGCGATGGCTGATGCCGTCGAGCACGAGATCGCGCGGCCCGGCCTGGGGCGTCAGGGCCCGGCGCTCCCAGACCTGGCCGAAGCCGCCCGTGAACACGGTGACCACGCGGTCGGAGGCGGGGGCAGGGATCGGGGCCTGAGCGTGGCCGCGAATCGGCAGAACCAGGACCGGCAGGGCCAGGGCGGCGGCGGCCAGGATACGGGGGCGTCGGGACAGGCGGGACATGGCGGTCTCCTTGGGATCGGGCGTTGAGACGGGTTCCCTATTTGTTTTCCCGTCGCGATTGCGTCAAGCTTGGCCCCTAATTTCGCCGGAAACAAGGCAGCGACACGTCATGGATGTGACCTTTTTGGACAACACGGGCGCAGTCCTCGGCATCGGGATTGCCCTGCTGGCGGCGCTGGTCATCGGGATCTATGCGGTGACCCAGCGCGCACGGCGGGAAAACCTGGATCAGATGGCGCGCATCACGGAAATGGCCGACGCCCTGTCGCGCCAGCAGGCGGAACTGTCCGGCGCCCTGCAACAATCGCAGATGACCGTGAACGAGCGCCTGGACGGCCTCGGCAAGCGGCTCGGCGACAGCCTGCATCAACAGTCGGAACGCACGGGCCAGTCGCTGAAAACCCTCTATGAGCGCCTCGCCGTCATCGACCACGCGCAGAAGAACCTGACCGACCTGTCGCAGCAGATGGTCGGCTTGCAGGATATTCTGTCCAACAAGCAGGCGCGGGGGGCGTTCGGGGAAATCCAGTTGAACGATCTGGTGACCGCGACCCTGCCGCCCTCGGCCTATGAATTCCAGGTCACCCTGAACAACGGTAAACGGGCGGACTGCCTGCTCAAGCTGCCCAACCCGCCCGGCTCCATCGTGATCGACGCCAAGTTTCCGCTGGAAAGCTATCAGGCGCTGCGCGACGCCGGCACGGACGAGGCGGCGCGCATCGCCGCCGGGCGCCGCTTCGCCCAGGACGTGAAGGCCCATGTGGTCGCCATTTCGGAAAAATACATCGTGCCCGGAGAGACGGCGGAATCGGCGCTCATGTTCCTGCCGTCGGAAGCGGTCTATGCGGAACTGCACGCCAACTTCGTCAACGTGGTCGAGGAAAGCTATCGCCGGCGGGTGTGGATCGTCTCGCCGACCACGCTGATGGCGACGCTCAACACCGTGCGGGCGATCCTGAAGGATTCCCGCATGCGCGAGCAGGCCCACGTGATTCAGGCCGAGGTCCAGAAGATGATGGAGGACGTGGGACGCCTCGACGACCGGGTCGGCAAGCTGCAAACCCATTTCGATCAGGCGACCAAGGACATCCGCGACATCCGCGTCTCGAGCGACAAGATCACCAAGCGGGGCGAGAAGATCGAAGACCTGCAACTGGCCGACGAAACCCCGGCGGAAGACCTGCCGCCGGCAACCGCCCCCAACCTGCGGGTGCTGGGCCGGGACGACTGATTTTCAGCAGTCGGGTTTCTAGGCCAGCGGCCGCCGCGCCTTCATGGCGGCGGTGAGGGTGCCGTCGTCGAGGTAATCCAGCTCGCCGCCCACGGGCACGCCGTGCGCCAATCCCGACACCATCACGTCCTTGCCCAATCCCGCGACGCGGTCGGCGATGTAATGGGCCGTGGTCTGGCCGTCGACGGTGGCGTTGGTCGCCAGGATGACCTCTTTCACGCCGCCCGCCTGGATGCGCGAACACAGGCCCGGAATGCGCAGGTCCTCGGGCGTGATGCCGTCGAGGGCCGAGAGCGTGCCGCCCAGCACATGGTAATGGCCCTTGAACCCGGCCGTGCGCTCCAGCGCCCAGAGGTCGGCGACGTCCTCGACCACGCAGATCTGGGCCGCGTCGCGGCGGTCGTCCGTGCAGATTTCGCAGGGGTCGCGGGTGTCCAGGTTGCCGCAGATGGTACAGGTCTTGATGTTGGCCGCCGCCGCGTCGAGGGCCCGGGCCATAGGCTCCATCAGACTGTCCGACCGCTTCATCAGGTACAGCACGGCGCGGCGGGCCGAGCGCGGGCCCAGGCCCGGCAGCTTGGCCAGCAGCGTGATCAGACGATCAATGTCGGAGGTGACCATGGCGGACGGTCAGGCGATCAGAACGGCAGCTTGAAGCCGGGCGGCAGGCCGAGGCCGCCGGTCAGGTCCTGCATGCGGGCCTGCATTTCGCGCTCGGCCTTGGCCTTGGCGTCGTTGATGGCGGCGGTGATGAGGTCTTCCAGGACCTCGACGTCCGTGTCCGCGCCGGACAAAAGGGACGGGTCGATCTTCACGCCCCGGGCCTCGCCCTTGCCGTTCAAGGTGACCTCGACCATGCCGGCGCCGGACGCGCCCGTGACCTCAAGTTCGGCCAGTTCTTCCTGCATATTGGCCATCTTGGCCTGGATTTCCTGGGCCTGCTGCATCATCTTGCCGAGGTTCTTCATGGGTCGCGTCCGCTTCTCAATGGGTGCCGGGGAGGGGTTGGCCAGTGTATAACAGTCGTCATGCAGCATAGAAACCTCTTCGTCTTCGACATCGAAACCGTCCCCGACACGGATGCCGTGCCGGCGCTGACCGGCTTCGACGATCCGGACATCCAGGCCCGGCGCGACGAATTGTCGCGCTATCACCTGGAAATCACCGACGGGCGCAACGATTTCCACCGCCAGCCGTTCCACCGCGTGGTCGCCATCAGCTTCCTGGAGGCCGAGATCGAACACACGCCGAGCGGCGGCGAGATCTATCATCTGAAGGAACTGCGTTCCGGCGGCGAGGCCAGTTTCGGCGAGAAGAAACTGCTGCAGGGTTTCTTCGGCTATTTCGAGCGCATCCGCCCGCGCCTGGTCAGCTTCAACGGCCGGGGCTTCGACCTGCCGGTGCTGAAATACCGCGCCATGGCCCATGGCGTGCAGGCGGCGCTGCTGCACGACACGTCCAACAAATGGGAAAACTACACGGCGCGCTATGCCCTCAATTGGCACTGCGATCTGATCGAGGCCTTGTCGGATTTCGGCGCCTCGGCGCGGATCAAGCTGAACGAGGTCTGTTCGATCTTAGGATTGCCCGGCAAGTTCGGGGTCGACGGCAGCCAGGTCGCGCCGATGTTCGACGACGGCCGGGTCGCGGAAATCCGCGATTACTGCGAGACCGACGTGCTGAACACCTATTTGGTTTACCTGCGCTGGCAGCATCATCGCGGCGTGCTGTCGACGGAGGCGCTCAACAAGGCGCTCGCCGACGTGATCTCCCTGGTCGATGCCGAGGGCGAGGCCCGCCCGCACCTGCGGAAATTCATCGAGGCCTGGGGCGAGGCGTCGGGTAATAAGTTTTTGATGGATTAAGCCTTCGTTCCTGACTTCTCACGGACTCACTGCCTCAGTGGTTTTTCTTTTGAACCACAGAGACACAGAGGCGGTGAGCAGGAAGGAGGAGGAATTAGGTGTCGCCGTCCGGATGGCGGACCTTGGAAATCGCCGCCCCCGGGAAGGTGTCCATCACCGCCTTGACCAGGGGGTGCTGAGAAAGCTCATCCTTTTCCGCCGCCTGGGCCTTGGCCTGCTGTTCGGCCAGGGTCGGCTGGCCCGCTTCGTTGGACACGGTGACCATCCAGCGCTCGCCGGTGACGGATTTCAGGAACTTGCCCAAATCGCCCGCCAGGTTGTCGGGCGCACCCGGGCCCGGACGGAATTCCATGCGGCCCGGCTCGAACGTCACCAGATGAACCTGGGCCATCATGTGGGATTGCAGGATGCCTTCCTTCAACTGCCCGGCGAGCGCGACCAGATCGGCGAAGGTGTCGATCCGCGCCTGCAGGGGGGCGGTGTCCGCCTGGGCCGTGGGGGCCGGGTCGTAATCCGGTTCCGCATCGTAATCGGGGACGTCGTCGTAATCGGGTTCGGGCTGCGCCAGGGCGCGGGCCGTGCCGCCGCCGGAGGACCCGCCGCCGGCAGAGGGTGCCGAAGACGGTGACGGCGCCTGCGGTGCCGAGGCCTGCGGTGCCGGTGCTTGCGGGGCGGAAGCCTGCGGTGCGGACGCGGCGGGCGCCGGCGCGGCGGCCCCCTCATCGGTCAGCCGGCGGATCGCTTCCTCGGGTGTCGGCATGTTGGCCGCATGGGCCAGCCGCACGATGATCATTTCCGTCGCCTGGATGGCGTTGGGCGCGTGCTGCA
>DNMS01000352.1:3445-4091 GCA_003488105.1 Rhodospirillaceae bacterium | reverse complement strand
CGGCGGGGGCCGGCACGCTCAAGCCCTTCATGGCCTTCGTCATGGACGAGGTCACCCGCAGCCAGCTTGAGCGCGCGGCCGAGGATGCGGGCTTTGCCGGCGACGTTTATGTGGGCGACACGGATGCGGCTCTCGCCACTCTGGCCGAGGTCGTTCCTGCCCGTCATTTGGTTCTTGATCTTGCCGACCGCACGGACCTGGTCGCGGCCGTGAACGCCTTCGCCGAGGTCTGCCAACCGGACACCCGGGTCCTGGTCCTGGGCGCCGTGAACGACGTCGCGGTCTACCGTGCCTTGGTCGATCTCGGCGTGTCCGACTATCTGGTCAAACCGGTGGCCGGGCCGCAATTGACGGCGGCCCTGGTGCGCCTGGGGGCAGAGGCGCAACCGGATACGGGCGACAAGGCGGTCTCCGCCGCCGGGCGCGGCACGGTCACGGGTGTGCTATCGGCGCGCGGCGGGGCAGGGGCCAGCACGGTCGCGGTAAACCTGGCCTGGGCGCTGTCGGTCGAAGCGCCCGGCAAATGCGCCCTGGTTGATCTCGACCTGCGGTTCGGCACCGCCGCCATGATGCTGGATCTGGAGCCGGGCCGCGGTTTCAAGGAAGCCTTGGATAATCCGGGGCGCATCGACAGCCTGTTCATGGA
>DNMS01000352.1:262-3239 GCA_003488105.1 Rhodospirillaceae bacterium | reverse complement strand
TGTTCGATCGGTTGGCGGGCGCCTTCGACCATGTGGTGGCGGACCTGCCGCGTTGGCGCCTGGGCGATCACGTGAAGCATCTGGACCGCCTGTTCCTGGTGACCGAGCCGACTCTGGCCGGCCTGCGCGATGCGCTGCGCCTGAAGGATGCCGCCCAGGTCCTGGCCGGCGCTGACCTGCCGGTGCTGATCGTCCTCAACAAAGGTGGGGCGGCCAAGAAGGGTGAGTTGGCGGAGGCTGATGTGGTCAAGGGCGGGCTGCCCAAGCCGGCCTATGTATTGCCTGATGAGATCAAGGTGCAAGCCCAGGCCCAGGCCACGGGAAAGCCCATGGTGCAGATCGCCCCCCGGGCCAAGGCGTCCAGGGTGATCGTCGAGATGGCCCGAGACCTGGCGGTCGATGACGGCGACGCGGTTCCGACGAAGTCCCTGTTCGGCTTGATTCTCGGCGGTCGGAAATAGGAGGGGCGCCATGAGCTTCGGACGCAGACACACCTCGAAAGTCGTTGCCCTGGCGGCGCACCGTCTGCCCGCGCAAGGGGATGCGGACCTGGTTCCGGGCGAAATGCCTGCGGTTGAGGAATCGGTGCCGGAACCGCCGATGCGCGATGTCGAAGGTGTTGAAGAGTACCGCCCCGAAATCGTTGCCCGTGCGGTCGACAAGATTTGGCCAAGCGTCCGGATCGGCGCGACGGATCTATTGAGCCCGGATTACAGCCGGGGTGACCGTGCCGCCTGCATCGGCGTGATTCTCGATGCCGAAAGCAGGATGTCCGGCGACCCGCTGTTCGAATCCGAACGCCGCGACGTCATCACGGAATTACTCAACCGCTTGGCGGACCTGCCGGGCGTCGGTGCAGCGGGCGGCCGCACGACGGTGCTCGATCCGACGGGGCTGGCCAAGGAACGGGTGCAGCCCCTGTTGATGGAGCGCATGGACGTGTCCAAGGCAGCCGAATTGCCGCGTGCCGAGATGGCCCGCCAGGTCACGGACCTTGTCGCCGAGATCCTGGCCGACGAGAAATTGCATCTCAACCTGATCGAGCAGCGCGACCTGGTGACCATGCTGCTCAACGACATGCTCGGCCTGGGGCCGTTGGAACCGCTGCTGGCCGACGAGCGTGTCACCGACATCATGGTCAATGGGCCGGACCAGGTTTACGTGGAGCGCGGCGGGCGCCTGGAATTGGCCGAGGTTCGGTTCCGCGACAACGCCCATGTTCTGAACGTGGCGCAGCGCATCGTGTCCGCCATCGGGCGGCGGGTCGACGAAACCTCACCCTTGTGCGACGCGCGTCTGGCCGACGGCTCGCGGGTCAACGTCATCATTCCGCCGCTTGCCATCGACGGGCCGTCGATCTCGATCCGCAAGTTCGCCAAGCAGAAGATCACCATGGAAAAGATGGAGCAGCAGAATAACCTGTCGCCGGCCATGGCGACGGTGCTGCGCATCGCCGGGCGTTCGCGCCTGAACATCATCATTTCCGGCGGCACGGGGTCGGGAAAGACGACCTTGCTGAACGCCCTGTCGCGCATGATCGACCCGGGCGAGCGCATCGTGACCATTGAGGACGCGGCCGAATTGCAGTTGCAACAGCCTCATGTGGTACGCCTGGAAACCCGGCCCGCCAACCTGGAAGGCGAGGGCGAGATCACCCAGCGCGAACTGGTGAAGAACTGTCTGCGCATGCGCCCGGACCGCATCATCCTGGGTGAAATCCGGGCCGGCGAGGCGCTGGATATGCTGCAGGCCATGAACACGGGCCATGACGGATCGCTGTGTACCATTCACGCCAACCGTCCGCGCGAAGCCCTGACCCGGTTGGAGAACATGGTCGCCATGGCCGGGGTCAAACTGCCCAACGAAGCCGTGCGTGCGCAGATCGCCGGGGCCGTCAACATGATCGTGCAGATCGCCCGCATGCGCGACGGCGTGCGCCGCATCACCCATATCACCGAGGTCGTGGGCATGGAGGGTGAGGTCGTCACCACCCAGGACCTGTTCACCTTTGAATTCGAGGGCGAGGACGCTGACGGCAAGCTGTACGGCGCCTTCAAATCGTCGGGCCTGCGCCCGGCCTTCGCCGCCAATGCCAAGTACTTCGGCCTGGAAAAGGCGCTGTTGGAGGCCATGTCCCAGCCCGATCACGCGACGCAGCGGGCGGGGTAGCGGGCGGTCATGGAAATCCTGCTGATATCGCTCGGTGTGTTTGTCACCTTTCTGAGCGGCTGGTTCGGGCTCGGGGCGGGGCGGTCCAATCGTGCCCGTATCCTGGCCCGCCGCGTGGCCGCCGTCGGGCCGGCCAAGGCGATGCCGGGCAGCGGGGCCGCTGTGACTCTGCGCCGCGACGACGGGACGGGCAGGGGTTTAGAAAAATCCCTGGGCCGTCTGCTGCCGCGCGCCGCCAGCCTGCGTAAGCGTCTGGCACGGACAGGCAAACGGATATCGGTCACGGGTTATCTATGCGTGTCGGCGGGATTGGCGGCGGCCGTGTTCGTGGTTCTGTTCCTGGTTCTGAATCTGAACCCCGTGCTGTCCACGTTGTCGGCCTTCGCCACCGGATTGCTGCTGCCTCATATCGTCGTTTCCATGATGGCGACGCGGCGGCAGAACCGGTTCAACAGCCTGTTCCCCGACGCCATCGATCTCATGGTCCGGGGGCTCAGGTCCGGCCTGCCGGTCACGGAATGCATCAAGGCCGTGGGTCGCGAACTGGCGGAGCCGGTCGGCGCCGAGTTCCGCCGCATCACAGACGAGGTCAAGTTCGGGGCCAAGATCAACGAGGCCCTCTGGGCGGCGGCCCACCGCCTGGACATTCCCGAGTTCAAGTTCTTCGTGGTCAGCCTGTCCGTGCAACAGGAAACGGGCGGCAATCTGGCCGAAACCCTGGCCAACCTGTCGGACATTCTGCGCCGCCGCCGGCAGATGAAGTTGAAGATCAAGGCCATGTCGTCGGAGGCCAAGGCCAGCGCCATGA
>DNMS01000352.1:0-144 GCA_003488105.1 Rhodospirillaceae bacterium | reverse complement strand
GAGGCCAAGGCCAGCGCCATGATCCTGGGCTCCCTGCCGTTCATCATGTTCTGCATCATCTACATGATGAACCCGGATTATGAATCCCTGCTGTTCACGGACCCGCGCGGGCGGCTCATTCTCGGCGGCGGGCTGGTCGCCATG
>DNMS01000128.1:1187-8427 GCA_003488105.1 Rhodospirillaceae bacterium | reverse complement strand
CGTCAGGCCGGTCACCGCGTTGGTCGCGCCGGGGCCCGAGGTCACCAGAACCACACCGGGTTTGCCGGTCGAGCGCGCATAGCCTTCGGCCGCGTGCACGGCGCCGCCTTCCTGACGGACCAGGATGTGGCGGATCTGGTTCTGTTTGAAAATGGCGTCGTAGAGCGGCAATACGGCACCGCCCGGATATCCGAAGATTTCGGTGACGCCTTGCTCTTTCAGGGCCTCGATCACGATCTCGGCGCCCTGCATCTTCTTCCTGGCCATCGTTCAGTCCTCTTGATCTCAGAATCCCAGTGGGGCCCCCTGCCGTCGGGCGCCCCATTTTCCCGGCTTGCGGCCGGTGGCACATCAGCGGATGCCACAAAAACCCCAGCGGAACCGGGGCCCGCCGGGGAGCCACGGAACTTAATGAAGGTGATTTAGGGGGTCAACCATTAAAATGCAATAAACGGCAAGTTTTTTCCGCTTATTGCGAAATAATATTTCAAAATTTTTTCGCTGACCGGCGGAATTCCGCCACGCCTGATTACCACGCCTATTTGATCGTCTGAACGATCTGGCTGGCGCAGCGCAGAAAACGGACCCGGCTTTCCATCAGGTCGACGTATTTCTCCAATTCCTGACCCGACAGGATGACGCCCTTCTTCTGCAACTCGATGGGCTTTCCCGAGGCCTCCAGGTCCTGCACGTTCTTCAGGCGTTCGACCCAGGTTTCCAGGTATTCGCCCCAGTTTCCCCGGTGTACGAACCGCACATAACGCAGTATCCGCTTGATCGAATTGTTGTTCCAATGCTCGCTGACCGGCATTTCGCCGCAGGCCTCGACGATCTTTTGTTCCGGGGATCCGTCCGTAACCGGCCCGTCGCCATCGCCGGCAGCCGCCACGCCGGCGCCGCCCGTGGCTTGCGATGCCGGCGCGGCATCCGTCAGCACGACGCTCGACCCGCCGGCCCGGGCCGCCGCGTTGGCCGCGGCCGCATCCGTTGCCGCCTGGGCGGCGGCGGTGGCCGTATTCGCGTTGCGCTGGACCTGAGCCGCGGACTGTTCGGCGCGCAGGGCTGCGGGGTCCTCGTCATCGGGAATCAGGAAAACCCCGCCCAGGACGATGACCAGGAAGGCCGCTGCGGGGCCCCAGGTCAGGGGCGAACGGTACCAGGGCGCCGCATCGGCGGCGGCCGGCTTGGGCAGATTGCGGGCGTTGGGGTCTTCCATGACCGGCGCCATGGTGCGGATGTTCTTGATCCGCAGCATCAGTTCCTTGGCGTCAAACGGCTTGGTCACGTAATCGACCTGCATCAGGCCGATGGCGTGGCGGCGGGTGTCCGTATCGGTCACGGCAGTCGCGAAAATGATCGGCAGGGTCGAGGTGCGGCGCAGGGTTCGCGCGAAATCGACGCCGTTGCCGTCAGGCAGCATGATATCCAGCACGATGACGTCGAAGTTTTTCCCGTCCAGAGCAGCGAACATCTCGGCCCCGGTTTCGGCCTCGGTGACGTCGTAGTCCTCCGCCTCAAGAACAGCCTTGAGGAACGACCGGATCATGGGGTCGTCTTCGACGATCAGAATATTGGGATTGGACTCGGACACGCGACGCCGTTGGTTGTTGTGGTCAGTAGGGTCTTCTTGCTGCGGGTCCCCGGCACGCCCGTGTTCAGCAAGTTGGTGTGTAGAGGAAGGAGATGGCAAAAAAAAGACAATCTCTCCAAACAAGAGAATCTCCCCCAAGCCTTACACGTTCCTGACAGGATGAATTTTTTTAATTTCGTAGAATGGCGAGGACATCATCCGCGGCCACCGCCCCGCCCCGGTCAAGGGTCAGATCCGGCGCAAGCTGATGGCGGAACCAGGTAAGCTGGCGCTTGGCGTAGTTCCGCGTCGCCTGCCGCGCCTTGTCCGCCGCCTGATCCAGGATCATCTCGCCCTGGATCACCGCCCCCAGTTCGCGCACGCCGACGGCGCGCAGGGCCGGCAGCGACGGATCCAGGCCCCGCGCCAGCAGGGCCCGGACCTCGTCCATAGCCCCCCCGTCGAGCATCATGGTGAAGCGCGCGTCGCAGGCGGCGTAAAGGACGTCACGCGGCGGCAGGACCAGGACCGTCGTGAATTGGGCGGCCACCGAAGGACCGGCGGGGGCTTCGTTCTGCCAATCGGCCAGGGTGCGCCCCGTCGCCCGCGCCACGGCATATGCCCTGATCAGGCGCTGGCGGTCGCCCGGTGGCAGCGCTTCCGCGGCAGCGGGATCGCGTTCCGCCAGAACCTCGGCGAACGCAACACCCCCAAGGGTATCGTAAAGCGCCGCCGCCTCGGCCGTCGTCGTCGCCGGCACCTCGGGCACGGGCGCCAGGCCTTCGGTCAGTGCCCGCAGATACATGCCCGTGCCGCCGACCAGGATAGGCAGGCGGCCTGCCGCTCGCGCCGCCCCGATCTCGGCCACCGCCATGTCCAGCCAGCGCCCGACGGAACAACGTTCCTCCGCCCCCAGGACGCCGAACAGGCGGTGCGGCACGCGGGCTTCGTCCGCTGCGTCGGGCCGCGCCGTCAGTACGCGGAGATCGCGGTAGACCTGCATGCTGTCGGCATTGATGATCCAACCGCCCAGACGTTCCGCCAGTTCCAGCGCCAGGCCCGACTTGCCGCCCGCCGTCGGCCCCGTGACGATCAAAACGGATGTCGCGGGCTCTTCATCCCGCAGGGGCTTTTCAGGGGCTTGAAAATCGGTCACTTTCCCTCCCGCTGTCACTCAACCGTCGCCGGATCGGACATTTCATGGAATTTGTCGTTACGCTGATCGCCGCCCCAGGCGATGAACTGGATACCGGCATTGTCGCCGAGGCGGCGGCCCGGCTCAATGGCCTGGGTGCCGAAACGGGACGGCCGGATTGGCTGGCCGAAGGATTGGCCTGTGATCTTGGTTTCGACGGCCTGTCCGCCGATCAGGCCGACGCCGCCGTGCGCATGAGCCTGGACGGCGCGCCAGTCGATATCATCGCCCAGCCGGCGGCGGGACGGCGCAAGAAGCTTCTGATCGCCGACATGGATTCGACCATCGTGACCTCGGAAACCCTGACCGACGTGGCCGACGCCGCCGGCAAGGGCGAGGTGATCGCCGCCATCACCGACCGCGTCATGCGGGGTGAACTGAATTTCGAGGACTCCCTGCGGGAACGGGTCGCCATGCTGAAAGGGCTGTCGGAGACGGCCCTGGAAACGGCTTATAACGCAATCGAGGTGTCACCGGGCGCCGAGACCCTGGTCCGCACCATGGTTGCCTCGGGGGCGACCACGGCGCTGGTGTCGGGCGGGTTCACCTATTTCACGTCGCGCATCGCGGAACGGCTCGGTTTCCACATCAACATGGCCAACGACTTCATCATCGCAGGCGGCAAGCTGACCGGCCGGGTGACGGAGCCGATCCTGGGCCGTACGTCGAAATACGACGCCCTGGTCAAATTGGCGGCCCAGAACGGCCTGAGCCTGGCCGACGCGGCGGCGATCGGCGACGGCGCCAACGACCTGGAAATGATCCAGGCGGCGGGGCTTGGCTGCGCCTACCGGGGCAAGCCGATCCTGCGTGACGCAGCCAGGGTGAAGTTGGACCACGCCGATCTGACCGGGCTTCTATTCGCCCAGGGCTTCCGCCGGGAACAATTCGTCACAGCACCCGCGTAAACAGAAAACGGCGCCCGAAGGCGCCGTTTTCAATTCGATCATTGCGGCCAGGGCCTAGCTTTTACCGAGCCGGATGGCCACGAAGCGCAGGCCGTTCTGCCCCTGCACCAAAAGCAGAACCGACTTGCGGCCGGCGTCGCGGGCTTCCTTGACCTTGCGCACCACGTCATCGGGCGCGCCGACCTCTTCCTGGCCGACCTCGACGATCAAATCGCCGGGGCGCACGCCCTTCTCCGCCGCCGGGCCCGCGTTCAGCACGTCGGTCACCAGCACGCCTTTGGCATCGCCTTCAAGCTTGAATTTCTGCACCGCGTCGTCGGTGATGACCGACAGGCTCAGGCCCAGATCTTCGACCACCTGAGGCTTGGCTTCGGCGCCGGCCCCCTTGTCGGTGCGCGCGGCGACCTGCTGTTCCTGTTCCTGCAGTTCGCCGACCTTGACCTTAAGGTCGATCTTCTTGTTCTCGCGCCAGACCTCGACCGGCACGTCGACGCCCACTTCCGTATCGGCGACGATGCGCGGCAGCTTGCGCATATCGGGCACCTTGCGCTTGTTGAAGCTCAGGATCACGTCGCCGCGCTGGATCTTGCCCTTGGCGGCGGGGCCGTCCTCGACCACCTGGGCGACGAGGGCCCCGGTCGGTTCCTTCAGGCCCAGGCTTTCGGCGACTTCCGGCGTGACCTGCTGAATATGAACGCCGAGCCAGCCGCGCTTGACCTGGCCGTGCTTGATCAACTGGGAGATCACCGGCTTGGCCGTAGACATGGGCACGGCAAAGCCGATGCCGACGCTGCCGCCGGACGGCGAGAAGATGGCCGTATTGATGCCGATGACCTGACCATCCAGGTTGAACAGCGGACCGCCCGAATTGCCCCGATTTATGGAGGCATCGGTCTGGATGAAGTTGTCATAGGGACCGGCGGAAATGTCGCGGCCGCGGGCCGAGATGATGCCCGCCGTGACCGTACCGCCCAGGCCGAACGGATTGCCGATGGCGACCACCCAGTCGCCGACCCGGGATTTTTCCGAATCGCCGAACGAGATGGCATGATACTTCTGCCCCTTGAGATCGACTTTCAACACCGCGATATCCGTCTTTTGGTCCCGGCCGACAACCGTGGCCTTGAGGCGCGTGTCGTCCTGCAGGATGACCTCGATCTCGTCGGCGTCCTGGATCACGTGATTGTTGGTGATCACATGGCCGGCGTCGTCGATGATGAAGCCAGAGCCCAGGGACGTGGCCTTGCGGGCCTGGGGCTTGCCGCCGCCGTTGGGCTGGCCGCGGTCGAAGAATTCCTTGAAGAAATCCTCGAAGGGAGAGCCGGGTGGAAGCTGCGGCATTTCAAAGCCGCGGCTTTCGATAACCTGGGTCGTCGAGATGTTGACCACGGAGGGCAGCAACTTCTCCGCCAGGTCGGCGAAGCTTTCGGGGGCCGTGCGCGCCTGCGCCACGGTCGTCATGATCATGAAGGCGGCCAGCGCGAGCGCCGCGGCGAAAGCGCCGAGACCGGCCATTCGCAGAGGAGAGCGGTCATCGGCGGCCGCGATGGGCGCGTCCTGTCTGGAGAGACGAATCTGGTTCATCTTAACACCTAGTCCTTCCGTCACATGCGGGATCATGCCGGCTGGGATCATGCCACGGACCCCGCAAAGATTAAACAGTGTGCAATCGGGAACCCAGGACCGGGCGCCCTTTGGAATGCCCCTGATATGGTCAGGGAATATGGCCGTAGAATGGCTCTGACCCGGTATGTTTCGGGCAATGCGGCCTGCTTCCGACGTAATTACTCGACCGCGGCCGCCCCTACCCCCGGATTGCCCAGACAACGATCACGCCGACAACCGCCGCCCCCAGTCCCGCCAAGCGCAAGGTCCCCGGCGGCACTTCCTGCATTTGGGACATCACCCGTTGCATGCCGTCGGGGAACAGTGCGTAGATCGCGCCCTCGATTACCAGGACGAGACCGAGCGCCGTGTAGAAGTCATCCATCAGGTCCCGGCCCCGCTGCCGGACGGCGCCCGGGCCCGCATCAGCGGGCGCGGGTGGTGCCGTCCTTAAGCGCGTTGAAGAACTGGAACAGTTCCGAATTAGGGCTGAGAACCATGGACGTACCCTCGTTCAGCGCGGCGCCCAAGGCATCCAGGGAGCGGTAGAAGTCGAAGAACTCCGCATCCTTGCCGTAGGCCCCGTTGAGAACACGCGTCCGTTCGCCGTCGCCTTCACCACGAAGAATTTCCGACTTGCGCCGGGCCTCCGCCAGGATGATGACCTTGTCACGTTCGGCCTCGGCCTGAATCCGGGTTTTCTGCTCTTCGCCTTTGGCGCGCAGTTCCGCGGCCTCGGCGATACGGTCGGACCGCATGCGGTTGAACACCGCCTGCGAGGTGGCTTCGGGCAGGTCCGTGCGGCCGATGCGGATGTCGATGACCTCGACCCCGAATTCCGGCGCCTGGGTGCGCAGCGAGTTGGCCACGCGTTCCATGATCTGGGCGCGCTTGTCGGTCAACATGTCAGGCAGCAGGATCTTGCCGATTTCCGAGCGGATGCCGGCGTTGAGACGCCCGCCGAACACCTGACGGAAGTTGGCGTCGGTACCGGCACGTTTGCGGAATTCAAGCGGATCGACGATGCGATAACGCGCGAAGGCGTCCACGTTGATGCGCTTCTGGTCAGCCAGGATGACTTCCTGAACCGGCGGATCCAGATCAAGGATGCGCCGGTCGTAGTATTCCACGTTCTGAAGGAACGGCAGCTTGACCTTGAGGCCCGGCGTCCGTTCGACATGCACGGGATTACCGAACTGCAGAACCAAAGCCTGCTGGTCCTGACGAACGGTGTACAGCGCGCTGAACGCGCATATCCCGGAAACGGCGACGATCACCGCCAGGATGAAGAGACCTGAGCGTTTCATTTCGCACCTCCCTGGGATTTGCGGAGTTCGTTAAGCGGCAGATAGGGCACAACCTTGGAGCCTTCGGCCCCCTGGTCGAGGATCATCTTGTCGGCTTTCGACAGGACTTCCTCCATGCGCTCCAGATAAAGCCGCCGCTTGGTCACGTCCTTATTGGTCAGATAGGCGTTGTAGACCGAGAGGAAGCGTTCGGCTTCACCCTGGGCGTCCTTGATGACCCGTTCCTTGTAGGCCGTCGCCTCGGCGATCAGCTTTTCCGCCTCACCCTTGGCCCGTGGCACGATGTCGTTGCGGAAGGCAACGGCTTCGTTGACGGACCGTTCCTGGTCCTGACGGGCACGCTGCACGTCGTTGAAGGCGTCGATGACTTCCTTGGGCGGATCCGCCTTTTGCATCTTCAATTCAGCGATGGCGACACCGGCACCGTAACTATCGAGAATACGCTGCAACAAATCGCGGGTCTTGGCTTCGACGCCGGCGCGGTTTTTGGTGATCGCTTCTTCCAGGGTCGACTGGCCGACGATCTCGCGCATGGCGCTTTCCGACGCCACCTTGATGGTGACTTCCGGATCGCGAATGTTGAACAGGTAATCAGCAGCGTCCTTGATACGCCACTGCACGATGAAATCGATGTCGGCGATGTTCTGGTCGCCGG
>DNMS01000128.1:577-1020 GCA_003488105.1 Rhodospirillaceae bacterium | reverse complement strand
CGATGTCGGCGATGTTCTGGTCACCGGTCAGCATCAGGCTTTCCAGCGTCACGTCACGCGCGCCGGTTCCCCGGCCCACATTGCCGGGACCGCGGAAACCGATGTTGATGGTGTTGGTGTTTTCAACGTCGACCTTGATGACTTCGCCAACCGGACCCGGGAACCAGAAGTTGAGACCCGGCCCCGTGCGCTTGACGAATTCACCGAACAGCAGTTCCACGCCCTGTTGGCCGGGCTGGATGCGGTAGGGCACGGTCAGCCCCACCCACAGTGCCGCGGCAATCAACAAGCCGATCACCACACCCTTGGCGCCACCGGCGCCGCCGGGCATGAATTTCTTCATGCTGTCCTGGCTCTTCCTGAGCAATTCCTCGATATCGGGCGGGGTCGGCCCGCTACCGCGAGGTCCGCCGCCACCCCCGCCCCATGGGCCGCCGCCGCCT
>DNMS01000128.1:0-191 GCA_003488105.1 Rhodospirillaceae bacterium | reverse complement strand
ACCCGCCGATGGGGCATTAACCCGGACGCAGGGCGAATATCGTCTTATAACCCGGAGATTTCAAGGATGGCGCAGTTGAACCCGCAAACGATCCTGGAGGCCTTGGCCACCGTGACCGACCCGGCCACGGGCCGAAATCTGGTCGAAGCCCAGATGATCCAGGGCCTGCAGGAAAAGGACGGTCACGTGGC
>DNMS01000062.1:3681-3985 GCA_003488105.1 Rhodospirillaceae bacterium | reverse complement strand
GGCGCGGCGAAAGGGGATGATGACCTTGGAGAAGTAGAGCGCGTTCGACCGGTTATCCAGAACCACCGTGGTGCCGCTGGCCGGGCTGTCCTTTTTGTGGGCTTCGAGGGCGGCGAGCTGCGCATCGCTGAGCGCCACCGCCGGCGTGGCGATGCGCACATCCGG
This sequence comes from Rhodospirillaceae bacterium, assembly GCA_003488105.1. Next base: position 3,820 of record DNMS01000062.1, on the reverse strand, counting down.
ATCGGCAAAGGCATTGGCCACGGCGGCGATCACCCAGGGTGGGGTCAGCACCGCGTCGCCTTGCAGGTTGATGATCACGTCCGGCGGCGCATCCATGGCCTGAGCCGCCGCATGGGCGCGCTCCGTGCCGTTGCGGCAG
>DNMS01000062.1:0-3512 GCA_003488105.1 Rhodospirillaceae bacterium | reverse complement strand
GGTGGCGATGCAGACGCTGGTCACGCCCTCGGCTGCACAGGCCAGCGCCCAGACGCGCTGCACCATGGACACGCCGGCGACGGTGGCCAGCGGCTTGCCGGGAAAGCGGGTCGAGCCCCAGCGGGCGGGAATGACGACGACGGTCCTGAGACCCTGAGACATGGGTTTTCTCCTCGGCCTCTTTTCTAAGTCAGGGCATCGCTGCAAACAACAACGGACAAGCGCGATCTATCCTGAAATTCGGATAGATAAAATTTGAACAAAATTTTATTTAAATAAAAATTAAATATAGTTAAAAATTATAAACAAATAATATAATTGATAGCCACCTAGACCAAAGTAATAATAATAAAAATATTACACAGTCGCGCAGTCGGGGTGGAACATGAGTGTTCTGAAAAATCTTGTCGCCGACGTGGTTGAGGAAATCCGCGGCGTCTTTTCCGGAAATCGAAAGTCCGCCCTGTCTCCGCGCGCTTGCGTGGCCGAAACGGATGAATACAGAACTTTCGCCTCCGTCACCGCCCACGGCGACGCGGTTGGCGATGCGACGCTCGCTCTTCGCTCATCCAACGAAGAGCCCCGGCCTGGGGACTGCGGTCTGCTCCCCGGCACCGCCCTCCCCGGGCCGGGAACCTATCCTGCGCGGCCGGGCCCGCCTTTGGAAGCCGATGTGTTCATCGAGACGGACGCGGTCCAAGGCATTTTGGGCGATGTCGACTGGGACGTGCTGGCGGGCGGCGACGCCGCCGTGCGCATCCTGGGCGACGATGGACAGCTGATCGAGCGCGGTCGCGGCTGACCCGACGCATCGGGCGCGTCTTCGGGACGGCCGCTATTCTGGATCCCATCCACCCACCAATAGTTCCGATAACGATGGCCGCAGGCATGTGCGATCGGCACCACGCGGGCTGGACGCTGCCCAGGACGAGGGGTAAAGGTTGAGGGCAACCGGATGGGAGGACGGCAGAGATGGCGGATGGAAAGCGGGCCCTGATCGTCGGCGCCGGAGCAGGGCTCAGCGCCGCCGTGGCGCGGCAACTGGCGGCGGACGGCTGGCAGGTTGCCTTGAGTGCGCGGAACACGGCCAAGCTGGAAGGCCTCTGCGCCGAAATCGGGGCGACGGCCCATGCCTGCGACGCCACCGATCCGGACCAGGTCGTGGCCCTGTTCGCGGACCTGGATAAATCCGGCGGCGCCCCCAGCTTCGTGTTGTACAACGCGTCGCGCCGGGCTCCCGGCGCACTCATCGATCTGGCCCCGGCCGAGGTCAAAACGGCCATCGAGATTTCCGCCTTCGGCGGCTTCCTGGTCGCCCAGCAGGCGGCCAAGCGCATGCTGCCGACGGGGGGTGGCGCGATCTTCTTTACCGGCGCCTCGGCCAGCGTGAAGGGCTATCCCCGGTCGTCCAGTTTCGCCATGGGCAAGTTCGCCCTGCGCGGCTTGGCGCAGAGCCTGGCCCGCGAGCTGCATCCCCAGGGCATCCATATCGCGCATTTCGTGATCGACGGCGGCATCGCCGCCGACCATCGCGAGGGGCGGCAGAACACGGCGGACCAGCCGGACAAGTGGCTGGAGCCCGACGCCATCGCCGAAACCTACATGGCGATCCTGAAACAGCCTCGTTCGGCCTGGACCTGGGAAGTCGAGATCCGGCCCTGGGTCGAGACCTTCTAGGACGGCCGGATGGCTGACACCGCAACCTTGTTCAAGCAGGCCGAGACCGCTTGGCGCGCGGGTAACGGCGCCGAGGCAAAGGCCGCCGCCGAACGGGTGCTGGCCGACGATCCGGTCCATGTCGGCGCCCTGATGATTTTGACCAATCTGTGTTTCGCCGCCGGTGACGTGGCGGGGGCGCGACCCCATTTGGAACGCTTGGCGGTCCTCCTGCCCGATGAGGTGATGATCCTGGGCAACCTGGGCCGTGCCTGCCTGGCGGCGGAAGACCTGGGCGCGGCCGCCGAAGCCTTCACGACGGTTCTGGAAACTGCGCCCGCCAATGCCCGCGCCCTCGACGGCCTGGGCATCGTGCGCCATCGGCAGGGCGATTATGCCGAGGCGGCGGACCTGCACAGCCGGGCCGTGGCGGCGGACCCGGACTTTGCCGCCGGCTGGTGCAACCTGGGCATCGCCTGCACGGATCTGGGTCGTTACGCCGACGGGGCGGTGGCACTTGACCGTGCCCTGGCCCTCGATCCCGATGACGCACGGACGCGCTTCAATCGGGCGATCCTCTATCTGCTGATGGGGGATTTGGCCGCCGGTTGGCCGATGTATGAGGCCCGCCGGGCATTTCAGGTCATGGCCGTGCCGTCGGGCCGATACTGGCAGGGCGAGACGCTCGCGGGCGAGCGCGTGTTGCTGGTCCCGGAACAAGGGTTCGGCGACGTCATTCAGTTCGTGCGCTTCGCCCCCTGGGTGCGGGATCTGGGGGGCGTGCCCGTGCTGGCCGTGCCGGAGCCGCTGACGCCGCTGATGGCGGCCCAGGGCTGGGACGTTGAGATCGTAGATGCGGACAATCCGCCGGAGGCCCCCCTGTGGTGCCCGCTGATGAGTCTGGGCGCGGTACTTGGTCTGACGGCGGAGGATATTTCCGGCGCGGCCTATCTGCGCGCGCCGGCCGCTGATACCAGGGAGGGCGCGGGGCCGCGTATCGGGTTGGCCTGGGCCGGCAACCCGACCCATCGACGCGACCGGGCGCGCAGCCTGCGCCTGGATGACCTTGCGCCTTTATTCGATATTCCGGGCATCCGTTTCGTCAACCTGCAGGTCGGGTTGCGGCCGGACGATGCGCAGGAAATGGCCCGGCGGCCGGACCTGTTCGCCGAGGCGCCGGGGCTCGGGAGTTTTGCGGATACGGCGGCGGTCGTTGCCGGGCTTGACCTCGTCATCAGCGCGGATACGGCGGTTCTGCATCTGGCCGGGGCGATGGGGCGGCCCACCTGGGGGCTGCTGCCCTTCGTGCCCGATTGGCGCTGGGGCCTGTCCGGTGAGGCGACGCCCTGGTACGACAGCCTGCGTCTTTACCGACAGCCCGCCTTGGGCGATTGGCCGTCCGTCGTCACGCGGGTGGCGGCGGACCTGGGCCGGATTGCGAAGGGTTAGGAGGCGGCCGCCCGCGCCGCGCACTCGGGGCAGCGGCCGGTCATTTCCACGCGCACGTTATCGACGGCGAAACCCTGCTCCCGCGCGCGCCCGGCAAGATGGGTTTCACAGGATTCCAGGCGAACCTCCAGGGTGCGCCCGCAATCGGTGCAGATGAGAAACCCGGTCGCGTGGTCATGGGGGCCGTGATCGCAGTGGACGAAGGCGTTCAGGCTTTCGATACGGTGAACCAGGCCCCGGTCCATCAGTTTGTCGAGCGCCCGATAGATGGTCAGGGGGGCTTTCATCCCCGCCTTGCGGATGGCGGGCAGGCCCAGGACGTCATAGGCCGTCAGCGGCTTGTCCGCACTTTTCAGCGCCGTCAGAACGGTCTGCTGGTTGCGGGTCAGTGCCGGGCCGTCGTGATG